>CAMDBZ010000116.1 GCA_945889565.1 Thermoflexus hugenholtzii JAD2
CGAAGAGCAGCGCCACGCCCGGCCGCTCCGCGATGTTCTGCACGCGCCGCAGCAGCACCGTGCGCTTCGGCTTGTCGTCGATGACCGAGTACACGAGCCCATCGACGAGCGCGAAGCAGATCGGCACGAGGTGCGGCGTGCCGTCCGCCTCCGACGTCGCCAGGTGCGCGACGCGCTGCCGCTCGATAAACGCGCGAACCTCGGCTGCAAGCTCCATGCGCGGATTGTAGGCGTCGCCCGCGCGTACGCACCCGCGTCGCTCGCCCCCCGCCACATGCACACGCCTCCGAACGTCCCCACAATGGGTAAGAGGCGCCGCGTAGCCTCGCCGCGCTCCGAAGCTCCGGCATCGAGCACTGGAACAGAGGAGGCGCCTGTGCGCTGTTCTGCCCGAGCCAACGCCCCCTACCTCGTGTTCGCGCTGCTCGCCGTCACGCTGGCCGCCGCGCTCGTCGCGTGCGGCGGGCCGTCCGCTGCCCCCTCGACCGCGAGCGACTCAACGGCGGCCGCGACCGTCGCGGTCACGACCGCCCCCGCCACCGCCGCTGCGCCCGACGCCGCGGCCACCGTCGCCGAGCCGACCGCCACCGCCCCCGCGCCCCCCACCGCCGAGTCGACCGCGACCGCCGCCGCCGGCCCCGCGCCCGTCGTCGCCCCCGCCAACGTCGGCGCCGCACCGCGCGACGCACGCACCACGCAGCTCGCACCGCTGCCGCTCGCCACCGGCGCGCGCACTGTGGTGATCGACCCCGGCCACGGCGCCGACGAGATCGGCGCGGCCGCCTTCGGCGTCGTCGAGAAACAATCGAATCTCGAGCTCGCGTTCCGCGTCGAGCGCCTGCTCGCCGCCCAGGGCGTGCGCGTGCTGCTCACCCGCCGCGACGACGTGCGCGCGTTCAGCGGTCCCGCGATCGCCGGCTTCAGCGCGCAGCGCCGCGACCTCCAAGCGCGCGTCGACCTCGCGAACGAGGAGCGCGTCGACGTGTTCGTGTCCCTGCACTCGAACGGCTCGACCAGCGGCACCGAGCGCGGCGCGGAGGTCTACTACAATGCCGCACGCCCGCACTCCGACTTCAACCGCACGCTCGCGCAACTGCTCCTCGACGGCGTGATCGCAGAAGTGCGTGCGGCCGGGTTCGAGGCGATCAACCGCGGAGCAAAGGACGACAGCTGCCTGCGCGCATTCCAGGGTCGCTGCTTCCCGCTGTTCCTGCTCGGCCCGGAGCGCGTGACCACGCGCGACGAAGTGCTGCGCCGCGGCGGCAACCCGGAGGCGCTCGGCTTCGCGCCGGGGCAAGACGCCATCCGCAGCCGCGCGACGCAGATGCCGGCGGCGCTCGTGGAACTGTTCTTCGTCTCCAACGCGCAGGACGCCGCGCTGCTGCGCTCCGACGATGCGCGCGAGGCGATGGCGCGCGGCGTCGCACGTGGCGTGCTGGACTACCTCGCGGCCTACCCGCGCTAGCGTCGCTACTGCTGGTCGTCGCCGCCGCATGCAGCGCCAGCCCCGCCCCCACCACGCTTGCCGCGCCGTCCGCCAGCCCAGGCGCGCCGGCGCCGCCGGCGCGCACACCTCCCGTGCCGCCCACGTCAACGTCGGCGACGTTCGACGCCGCCGCGCTGCCGGCGCCACTCGACGCACAGGCGCCGCCCCCTCCGCCGCCCGCAACCACGCCCGGGCACGCACACGCGACCGATCCCGCGCCTGCCGGCTTCTCCGCCGCCGTCGCCGCGCCGGCGTTCCCCGCGCCCACGGCCCGCGCCGACCTACCGCCGCGCGCTGCAACGCAGGCCGCGCTCGCCAACACCGCCCCCGCGCGCGTCGTCGACCGTGGCGCGGGGCGTCGCCGCGCCGTCGCCCTCACCTTCGACGCCGGCGCCGACGCCGGCTTCGCCCCCGCGATCCTCGACACGCTGCGCGAGCACGACGTGCGCGCGAGCTTCGGGCTGACCGGCGTGTGGGCGGAGCAGCAGCCGGAGCTGGTGCGACGCATCGCCCGCGAAGGGCACCTGCTCATCAACCACAGCTACGACCACGGCTCGTTCACCGGCGCATCCACCGCGCGCGGCCCGCTCACGCGCGCCGCGCGCTGGGAGCAGCTCGACCGCACCGCACGCGTGCTGCGCGAGCTCACCGGCCAGGACGCCACGCCGTACTTCCGCCCGCCCTACGGCGACTACGACGCGAGCGTGAACGCCGACGTCGGCGCGCGCGGCTACGCCTACAACGTGATGTGGACCGTCGATTCGCTCGGCTGGCGCGGGCTCTCGGCCGCAGACATCGCCCAGCGCTGCCTCGCCGCGGCGAGCCCCGGCGCGATCTACATCTTCCACGTCGGCTCGCAGTCGCAGGACGCCGGCGCACTCCCCGCCATCATCGATGGCCTGCGCGCGCGCGGCTTCGCCCTCGAGACCATCCCCGAGCTGCTCGCTGAATGAGCGGGGCCGCCGCGAGCTCCGCGTATACTGCTGACGCGCCCCGTACGGAGTGGAGGCCTCGCTTGAGCGGAACGCTCGTCGGCATCCTGATCATCCTCGCGGCCGCCGCGCTCTTCATCGCGCTTGTCCTGCGCCTGTACAACCAGCTCGTGCAGGGTCGCCTGCGCGTCGACGAAGGCTGGGCGCAGATCGACGTCCAGCTGAAGCGCCGGCACGACCTCATCCCCAACCTCGTCAACGCCGTGCGCGACGTCATGGGCTTCGAGCAAGACGTGCTCACCCGCGTCACCGAGGCGCGCGCGAACGCCGTGACCGCAGGCGCGCGCGGAACCGGCGCCGCCGCCCAGGCCGAGAACCAGCTGACCGGCGCGCTGCGCTCGCTGTTCGCGGTGGTGGAGAACTACCCGGAGCTGAAGGCCAACCAGAACGTGCTGGCACTGCAGGAGCAGCTCTCCACAACGGAAAACCAGATCGCGTTCTCCCGGCAGCACTACAACACCGTAGTGCTCGAGTACAACACCGCCATCGCCACCTTCCCCAGCCTCGTCCTCGCCCGCTCGCTCGGCTTCCTCCCGCGCGAGTTCTTCGAGGCCGAAGAAGAAGCACAGCAGGTGCCCACCGTGAGCCTGCGCTGAGCGCGGAGCCCCGCGAGACCGGAGCACGGCTGCCGTGAGCGCAGACCGCGCCAGCTTCTACACGCTGCAGGCGCGCAACCGTCGCAGCTCGCTGCTGCTCACGCTCAGCGTCATCGCCGTGCTGGCGCTCTTCGGCTTCGTCGCCGGCTACGCCTTCACCGCCAGTCCGGCCGGCGCCGTCGCCGCCACCGCCATCGCGATCGGTGTCGCCACGCTGCTCGCGCTCGGCTCGTACTACCGCGGCGACGCGCTCGTGCTGGCGGCGTCCCGCGCGCGCCTCGTAAGCGAGGCCGATGCGCCTGCGCTGCACAACGTCGTGCGCGAGCTCAGCCTCGCGGCCGGCATGCCCCCGCCCCGCGTCTACCTGCTTGACGACACCGCCCTCAACGCCTTCGCCACCGGCCGCGACCCGCAGCACGCGTCGATCGCCGTCACCAGCGGCCTGCTCGCGGCGCTCGACCGCGAGGAGCTGCAGGGCGTGGTCGGCCACGAGCTCTCGCACGTCCGCAACCTCGACATCCGTTTCGCGCTGCTCGTCGGCGTGCTCGTCGGCAGCATCGCGCTGCTCGCCGATGTGCTGCTGCGCTGGACGTGGTGGGGCGGCGCCGGCCGCTCGCGCAACCGCGAGGGCGGCGGCGGCGCGCAACTGATCATCGTCGTGCTCGCGGTGCTGCTCGCGATCGTCGCGCCGATCTTTGCGCGGCTCGTGCAGCTCGCCGTCAGCCGCCAGCGCGAGTTCCTCGCCGACGGAACCGGCGTCGAGCTCACCCGCAACCCCGCCGGCCTCGAGCGCGCGCTTGCGAAGATCGCCGCCGACAGCGAGGTGCTCGAGGTCGCCAACCGCGCGACGCAACACCTCTACATCGTCAACCCCATCAAGAAGTTCGAGGCCCGCTCGAAAGGCCTCTTCTCAACCCATCCGCCCATCCTCGAACGCATCAACCGGCTGCGCGCCCTGCGCGCCCTGCCGCCGCTGGCCGGCGGCGCCGAAGAAACACTGGCGGCGCTCGACTAAGGGCGCGCGCCCACGCGGTCCGGAGCCGCGCGGACCAGGCCAGTTGCGAGGGCGGCCCGACTCCCACACTATCGATCACGCGGGGGCGTTCGAGGCTGATGTGGCGGAGGACGACTATGCCCTGGGCTGCGACACAACTCTCCTCCCGGCGGCGCTTCCTTGCAGGTGCAGGCGCCGCCGCTGCCGGCCTCGCGCTCGCCCCGATCGTCGGCCGCACGCGCGGCCGCGCCGCGACCGCGCCCCGCGCGAATAGCGCCGACGAACCGCGCCACCTCGTCTACGTGTGGCAGTTCTCGACCGACGGCGACGCCGCCGCCATCCGCCGCACCCTCGCCGCGCACGGACTCGGCCTCGTGCTCAAGACCCACGACGGCACCGAGTGGATGTCCGAGTACGACCACTCGCGCGACGCCGTCGATGGCCCTGATCGCGTTGCCGAGCTCGCCGCGTACTTCGAGGCCGGTGGCGTGCCGCTGCACGCCTGGGCCGTCGTGCGCGGCGAGCAGCCCGCGCGCGAGGCCGAAATGGCCGCGCAAGTGCTCGCCGCCGGCGCGCGCAGCCTCACGATCGACCTCGAGCCCCACCCCGGCTTCTGGCGCGGCTCAGCCGCCGACGCCCGCACCTTCGGCCGCGCCTTGCGCCGCCGCCAGCCCGACGCCTGGCTCGTTACCTCCGTCGACGCGCGCCCCTGGCTCATCGATCGCGTGCCGCTCGCCGACTTCAGCGAGTTCACCGACGAGCTCGCGCCGCAGCTGTACTGGGAGTCGTTCGCCAACGACGCGAACATCGCCAAATTCGCCGCCAGCGGCTTCGTCCCCGGCCGCGACGGTGTCACGCCGGCGTTCCTGCACCAGACCACCGCGCGCGTGCTCGGCGCGTTCGGGCGCCCCGTACATCCGATCGGGGAAGGCGCGGCCGGCGTGTGGGACGAGTTCATGGACGGCGCCTTCGCGCACGATGCGAGCACCGTGTCCGTGTGGCGCCTCGGCACCACCGCGCCCGCCGTCTGGGACGCACTCCGCGCCTACCCGCCGCGCAGCAACAGCTACGTCGTGCAGCCGGGCGATACGCTCTCGCTGATCGCCGCGCGCATGAGCACCACCGTGCAACGCCTCGTCGAGGCCAACGCGATCGCGGACCCCAACCGCATCGCCGTCGGTCGCACGCTGCTGCTCCGCTCCACAGCGCGCGGCGAGGCCGTGCGCGCAGGCGGCGCGTACGGTGGCAGCTACACCGTGCAGCCCGGCGACACGCTCGGCGCGCTCGCCGCGCGCTGGGGCACGACCGTCGAGGCGATCGTCGCCGCGAACGGCCTCGCAGACGCGAACCACATCAGCATCGGCCAGGCGCTCGCGATCCCCTAGGGACCCGCTCGCTCCCACGCACGCCACTCCGCCACGCCCGCCGCGCCCGCGTGTGCCCCTAGGTAGCGCCGCACGCTGAACACGGGCCAGTCCCGATGCCCCCGCCCGCACGCCGGCGACACGCTCGATCCGAGGAGCGTGCCGCCCACCGATGCGTACAGCTGCCGCCACGAGCCTGCGCCGCACGACCGCCACACGCGCTGCGCTCGCATGCGCCGCGCTCGTGCTCGGCGTCGTGCTGTGGCCGCAGGCCGCCGGTGAGCCGGCCACGGCAGCGCGCGCCGCGCACACGCTGCGCTTCGACGACGGCCTCGCGGACGCGACCCCGCAGCCAGCGCTCGAGGATCTGCGCAACACCCCGCACGAGCTCGCCGTCGCGCTGATCGGCGATTGCGCCGCGGGCGAAGCGCCGCCGGTGTGCGGCGGTCCGCC
>CAMDBZ010000117.1 GCA_945889565.1 Thermoflexus hugenholtzii JAD2
CGCGTTCGTCGACACCGGGCGGTACGCCTGGTCGAGCGACTTGTCCCATATCTTCTTGTGCAGCTCGCGCCGCGTCTTCGGGTTGAGCTCCACCTGCTGCGCCTCAGACCAGCCGTCGATCTCCGCGTCGTTGACGTGATCACGGTTGCCGGGCGACTTCGAGTGGATCTGGTTGTAGAAGTACGTGTCGGCCTCGTGGCCGAGCGGCAGGTAGCCCCAGCTCAGCGCATCCGGGAACTTGCCCGTCTGCAGCTGCGAGTTGTACTCGGTGTAGTCCATCTTCTGCGCGCGGTACGTGATGCCGACCTGTCGCAGATGGTCCACGAGCAGGTCCGCGCGCTGCGAGAACGACGCCCCGTACTCGTAGTACGGCGCGTCGACGCTCAGCGAGGTGGCGCCGGCGGCCTGCAGCAGCTGCTTCGCCTCGTCCGGCGCGTAGCGCACCCACTTACCCATCGCGCCGTTCTCGATGGTCGGCGCGGTGTCGAGCACGAACGGCCACGGGATCGTCGGGTACGAGTAGCCGAGGCCCTCGAAGAGCGTCTCGTTGATCAACTTGCGGTTGATCGCGAGCGATAGCGCGCGCCGCACGCGCACGTCTTGCCACTTTGCGTTCTGCAGGTTGAGCAGCGGCACCGCACCGGAGCTCGAGGTCGGCGCGAGCATGTTGACCTGGATGGTGGGGTTCGACTCGATCACTGCGCGGATCGCCTTCAGGTTCTCGAAAGAGCTCAGCGGGTGGTCGACCTGTCCGACGCGGAACGCGGCGAGCCGCGCCGCCGGGTCCGGGATGATGCGGCACTCGACGCCATCGAGCAGCACTTCGCGCTCGAAGTACGTGGGGTTGCGCTCGAGCTTCACCTGCGCCCCCGCGACCGCCTCCTTGAGGATCATCGGACCGGTGCCGATCACCGCCTTGTCGATCGTGCCCGCGTCGACGAGCTCATGCGGGAAGATCGTCTGGTAGCGGCTGCCCAGCGGGATCAGGAAGTCAACCGCCGGCTTCGAGAGCGTGATCTTGAGCGTTGCCGGGTCGACGGCATCGATCGACGCGACGTTCTTCCAGTACGACTGGTACAGGCCTTCCTTGCGATAGCGCTCGAAGGCGAACTTCACGTCAGCGGCCACAAAGTCGCGCCCGTTCAGCGGCGGGAGGTTCTGCCACTTCACGCCCGGGCTGAGCTTGAACGTGTACGTGAGCCCGTCCGGCGTCTGCTCCCACGTCTTCGCGAGCTCCGCCTCGAGCTTGAGCGCGAACGGGTCGACGCCCGGGCCCGCCGCGTAGCCGATCAGCCGGTTGTAGACGTAGTTCGGGATGGTGATCGACCCGCCGGCGGACGACTTGATCGGGTCGAGCGGGCCGACGTCCCACGTCACGCCGTCGACGAAGGTGCCGCCGCGCTTCGGCTGCTTGCCGGCCGGCTCGCCGTACTGGTAGGGGAAGGGGTTGCCCTCCGCCCAGTACCAGCCGGCCGGTAGCGTGTCGGGGCGCTTGGCGGTGGTGCTGACCAGCTGGCCCGCGCCGCCGGCGGGCGCGCTCGCGGCCGGCGCCTCGTCGTCGCCGCCGCAGCCGAGCAGCGCCGCGCCGGCGAGGCCGGCGGCGCCCAGCGCCCCTGCTCGCAGCACCGCTCGCCGCCCGCTGGTGCGCCTGAGCGCGCGGTTGGTATCCAGACCAGACATTGGTGGCTCCTCTCCCTCTGATTACGCAAATTATAGGCACCGCCAGTGCGGACGCCACCCGCCGGCGTTCCGGCGCCACGCGAGCGCCGTTCCCTCGGCGCGCGAGCCCGCGCCGCCCCGCATCACGCGCGTGGTAGATTGCGCCGAAGGTTGTGCTGCGGCAGGAGGTGGGCGATGGCCGGCGCGCTCGACGGGATCAAGGTGCTCGAGGTGTCGCAGATCGTGGCCGGGCCGTACTGCGGGCTGAACCTCGCGGACCTCGGCGCCGATGTCGTGAAGATCGAGCCGTTCGCGGGGGAAGGCTCGCGCGCCTCGGGCAGCTTCTTCCCCGGGGAGAGCAAGGGCTTCCATTCGCTGAACCGCGGCAAGCGCTCGCTCGTGCTGGACCTGCAGAAGCAGGAGGCGCGTGCGCTGGTACACCGGCTGATCGCGGGCTTCGACGTGTTCCTGATCAACGCCCGCGCGGGCGTGCCGCAAAAGCTGCAGGTCGACTACGACACGCTCACCAGGTTCCGCCCGGACCTGATCTACTTCGAGAACACCGGCTTCGGGCGGCGCGGGCCGCTGGCGCAGCGGGCCGGCTCGGACGCCGTCGCGCAGGCGTACTCGGGGCTCGCGGCCGGGGACAGCAAGGTCGACCAGTACGGCGCGCCGGACATCGTCAGCGCGACCGCGCCCGCCGACTACCAGGCGGGGCTCGCGGGCGCGATGGGCATCTGCGCTGCGCTCTTCCACCGGGAGCGCACGGGCCGCGGCCAGTACGTGGAGACGTCGCTGCTGCAGGCGGCGCTTGCCGTGCAGGGCACGCGCGTCTCGCGGCTGCCGGTCATCGACGCCGTCACGACGGACGTCGCGCTCGCGCGCATGCGCGAAGTGCAGGCCGCCGGCGGTTCGTATCGCGAACAGATCGAGGCGCGCGGCAGCCTCTTCGACACGATGGGACGCGCCGCCGCGCGGCTCTGGTACGGCGGCTACGCGGTGAAGGACGGCGGCGTGATCCTCGGTGCGCTCACCCCGCTCAACCGCGACCAGATGCGCCGCGCTGTCGGCATCGACGACGACCCGTCGGCGGATCCCGAGTTCAACTCGATGGACCCGGAGAGCCGCAAGCTCGTGGACGCGACGCTCGCGCGGATGCGCGCGATCATGCTCACGAAGACGATGGACGAGTGGGTGGAGATCTTCAATCGCGAGGGCGCGCCGATCTCGAAGGTCAACTTCCCGGAGGACGTCGCCGACGACCCGCAGGTCGCGGCGATGGGCTACATGCTGGAGCTCGAGCACGAGCTGACCGGCCCGGAGCGCATGGTCGGGCCGGTCGTGTTCATGTCGGACACGCCGACCGGCAGCACGCGTCCGTCGCCGCCGCTGGGCCGGCACACTGACGAGGTACTGCGCGAGCACGGGCTGAGCGACGCCGAGATCGCGGGCCTGCGCGCCTGCGGCGCCGTCGCCTGAGCGCCCGGCGGAGCGAGCCGGCCGCGGTTAGCCTCGGCGCCTCGCTGCGGCGGCGGCGCGCGCACGCGCCCAGCGCCAGCCGCGTTCGACCGCGCGGCGGCCGATGCCCGGCAGGCGCTCGGTGACGGTGCGCCGCTCGGGCGCGAAGTGGCCGCCGATGGCGTCGCGATACGGCCGGCCGACGCGCGCGGCGTAGGCGCCGAAGCCCTCCTGCCTGAGCGGCGCCCAGTCCTGCCGGTACGGCGTTGCCAGGTGGTCCCGGCCGACGTTGCGCGCGGAGACGAGGAACGCCAGCCCGACGCCGCTCGAGACCTCGATCAGCGAGCGCCCTTCGAGGCGCGACGCCTGCACGAGCCCGTCGAACAGCGCTGCGAGCTCAGCGGGGGCAGGCAGCGCGGTGGCGTCGCGGCGCAGCTCGTCGAGCGAGCGGCGTAGCTCGGCGAGCTCGAGCGGCGGCAGGTCGATCATGCGCGCGGCGTTGCCGGTGGTGCCCTCGAGCGCGCCGACAAGCTGGTCGACCGATTCGAAGCGCGTGCCTTCGGCGAGCAGGCCCGCCGCGTGCAGCTCGGTCTCGAGCGCGCGCAGGTAGACGCGCGAGCCGCGCAGCACGTCCGCGGCGCCCGCGAGCAGCCACAGTGGCGAGAAGCCGAACGCGGCGATGGAGCCGAGCTCGACGATGTTGCCGGCGGCCTTCTTCACCGCGACGTCGCCCGCGCCGAGCGCCCCCGGCTCCGCGCCCGCCGGCGCGACGCCGCCGACGAGCTCGACGGCGATGCGCAGCGCGTTCTTCGCGCTCGCCTCGTACAGCCGCGAGCGGCGCACGAAACGCGGCAGCGTGAGCTGCGCCGTCTCCTGCACCGCGCCGCCGACGCCTGCGAAGAGCGCGCGCAGCGTGCGCTCCGGCACGCTGAGGGCGTAGCGCGCAGACTCGCCCCAGCGGCGCATCGACATCGTGCGCGCCGGTTAGTAGTAGATCGCCCGCGGCGCGCCGCCGCCGGCCGCGATGGCGTCACCGTTGATGGCGATGGACTTCGGCGACGCGAGGAACGCGATCACGTACGCGACCTCCTCCGCGGTGAGCAGGCGGCGGATCGCGTTCGACCCGGCCATGCGCGCCTCGACGGCGGCCTCGCTCGTGCCCTCGCGTTCGGCGCGTCGCGCGATCACGCCTGCGGTCGCTTCGGTGCGCGTGAGGCCGGGATGCACGACGCTCACCTGGATGCCGTGCGGACCGAGCTCGTCGGCGAGCTGCTTCGTCAGCGCCGCGACGCCCGCGTTGCGCACCGTACCGATCAGCGAGCCAGTCTGGCGAGCGGCGAGCCCGCCGATGTTGATGATGCGGCCCCAGCCGCGCTCCCGCATGTGCGGCGCCACCGCACGCGCGCAGCGCATGTACCCCAGTAGCTTCACGTTCACGTCGTCCCAGAACAGCGCGTCGGTGATCTCGTCGATGGTGGGGGGTGGGGCCTGACCGCCCGCCTGCGCCGCCGCGTTGACGAGGATATCGATGCGGCCGAGCTCACGTGCGACGGTCTCGACCATCGCGCGCACGGACGTGTCGTCGCCGGTGTCGGCGCTCACGGCGAGCACGCGCGGCGCACCGGGCGTACCGGCGCGCAGCTCGGCGGCGGCGGCGTCGAGCGCCGCGCGATCGCGCGCGACGAGGCAGACCGCGGCGCCCTCGGCAACGAGCTGCCGCGCGACGGCCTTGCCGATGCCGCGGCTGCCGCCGGTGACGATGGCGACCTTGCCCGCCAGTTCGAGGTCCATCGCTGCGCTCGTTCCTGTGCGCCGCGCCGTGTCGCGCGCTTCGGACGAAGCTTACTCCTTCGGGACTTGCGTCCCGAGGTGCCAGTACTTGCCGTCGTGGTAGACGAGCGGGCGAGCGTCGGGGTCGGTGCCCGCGTTGAGCGGTGCCGCCGTGCTCGATGGCGAGGTTGTGACCACGGGCGCGCGCGGGCTGAACTTTGGGGCGTTGCAGCAGCAGCTACACCCGGTGGAGTCGCGCGTGCGCAGGCTCGTCCACGTGCGCATCGTGCTGCACAACAAGCTTCGAGAGTCGACCGCGATTCACTTCCATGGCCTGCTGGTGCCGAACGATCAGGACGGCGTGGCGGGGCTCACGCAGCCGCTGGTGAAGCCGGGCACCGACTACACATACGAGTTCACCGTGCGCAACACGGGCTCGCACATGTACCACTCGCACATGAACGGCGCGACGCAGATTCCTGCGGGCTTGCTCGGCGCGTTCATCGTCGAGGACAACGAAACGCCAAACGTGACGCAGGACGTGGTCATGGTGGTGAACGACGGACCGCTCGGCTACACGCTGAACGGCAAGGGCTTCCCGGCGACCACTCCCATCGTGGCGAAGCAGGGCGACACGATTCGCATCCGCTACATGAACGAGGGACTGCAGATCCACCCGATGCACCTGCACGGCACCGCGCAGCGCGTGATCACGCAAGACGGCTTCCCGCTGCCGCAGCCGTACTCCGCCGACACCGTGCTGGTCGCGCCAGGGCAGCGCGTCGACGTGCTCGTCGAGGCGAGTGAGCTGGGGGCATGGGCGTTCCACTGCCACATCCTGACGCACGCCGAGAACGAGACGGGGATGTTCGGGATGGTGACGGCGCTCATCGTGCAGTGACCGAGCAGTCGCGCGTTGCGCGGCGGAGCGGACGACGCTCCGTCACGCACGCGCGGCGTCGGCAGGCCGGGGCGCAGCTCGCCGCG
>CAMDBZ010000118.1 GCA_945889565.1 Thermoflexus hugenholtzii JAD2
TTGGAGACTTGCCTCTGTCTCCGCTGCCCACTCCGGATGTGCCTGCAGTAGAGCCCTGACTCGGTCATGGTCGGCGGGCGGCGGAGCCTCGCACACGTCGAGCTGGTCGATGCGCGGCGCAAAGAAGCGCTGCATGGATTCGTCGGCAATCTCGTCGCTGCCATGCTCCCTCGCTCGCTGGAAAGCATCCCGCCAAGGTTGCTCGCGATGAGTGAGCTTGGAGAGTTGCATCGCTGAGTAGCCGCTGAAGCGAGCATCTACCATCTCGATCAGTGATCGTGTGTCCTCATCGAGCGCGTCCGGATCGAAGTCGTTGGGAGCGCTGAGAACGTCGCGGCGATATTGGAAGCGGCGCCAAAGGTCGTAACATACCGGGCCGTACTCCCAAGCTCGGAATCTCGCGTCGAACAACCGCTGACCCCTCATACCGAGCGTGAAGCCCTGGGCGTAGTAGCACAGCTTCTGCAGCTTCATATGAGTCACGCCGCTCGACTTGCGCGCGGCAAGCACCAGAAAGTAATTAGCGACATCGTGAACCGTCGGCATGGCGCATCTCCCGCGGGTTCTCTGCTCAGTAGCTTAGCAGGTCTATCCCACCCGCCACGACGTCGCCATGACACCACGATCGGGGCCAGTAGTGGGCAGCCGCCGCAGGCACCTCCCATCCACTCGACAGTCGCCTTCGAGCCCCCGCGGAGCGCGAGCGAACGCCCCTGGCGTGAAACGGCGGGCGCGGGCGGGTCCCTCGGCCCGGAGGGCCGCCGTCACCCCGCAGCGCCAAACCCCCACACCCGCCACAATACCCGTCGAGGTACGCCGCCCATGCCCGAGCTCGCCATCGACAGCGCTTCCGAGGACGCCGCCGTCGCCGTCGTCGACGGCGAGCGCGTGCTCGCCGAGCACCGCTGGCGCATCGCCACCACCTACTCGCGCGAGCTGCTCGCCGGCATCGAGGCCGCGCTCGCCCAGGCCGGCGTCGCGCGCGACACCATCACCGCGATCGCCGTGAACGTCGGGCCCGGCGGCTACAGCAGCCTGCGCACGGGCGTCGCCACCGCGCAGGGCCTCGCGCTCGCGCTCGGCGTGCCGCTCGCGGGCGTCGGCCGCCTCGAGGCGCAGGCATACCCCCACCTCGCAGCCGCCGCCACGCACGAGCCGCGCATCGAGAGCGTCGTCGCCGTGCACCAGCTCGGCCGCGCCGGCCTCGCCTGGGCCGCGTACGCGCCCGCGCGCGACGGCGGCGTGCCGCAGCTGCTCGCCGGCCCGCACATCGACACGCCCGAAGCGTGCGCCGCCGCCGCCCCGCCCGCCGTGCTCTGGTGCGGCGACCTCGACGGCGCGCTCGCCGACGCGCTGCGCGCCGCGCGCGCCGCCGCAGGCCACGCCGCCGACCGCGACGTCCCGCCCGACCGCAACCTGCGCGCCGCCGCCGACCTCGTGCGCCTCGCGCGCCTGCACGGCGCGTACGGCGACCCCGCCGCCGTCGACGTCGCGTACCTGCGCCCGCCGACGATCGGCGCCCGCGCGCCCGCACCCGCCCCCGCGCCCTCCCCGACGCGCTGAACGACCGGCCAAACCCAGCACTCGCACACGACCAGGAGCCGCACCCGATGGAACGCACGCTCGTCCTCGTCAAGCCGGACGCCATGCAGCGCGGGCTCGCCGGCGAGATCCTGCAGCGCCTCGAACGGCGCGGGCTGCGCATCGTCGGCCTGCGCTTGCTGCACGTCGACGAAGCGATGGCGAACCGCCACTACGCGGAGCATGTCGGCAAGCCGTTCTTCGCCGGCCTCGTCGCCTACATCACCAGCAGCCCGATCATCGCCGCCGTGTTCGAGGGCACGAACGCCGTCGCCGCCGCGCGCCAGACCATGGGGACCACCCGCCCCACCGAGGCCGCCCCCGGCACCATCCGCGGCGACCTCGGCCTGGAGGTCGGCCGCAACCTCGTGCACGGCTCCGACAGCCCCGACAGCGCCGCACGCGAGATCGCCATCTTCTTCGCAGGCGAACCGCTCGCCAGCTGGCCCCGCGACGTGGACCGCTGGGTGTTCGAGTAGCCGCGCGCGCTGATCTTCCCCAGATCTCCGGACCCCGCCACCCCGGGACCGCCCGCAGGCAGCCCGCTCCGGCGAGACTCCGCACTGTCCTTCCGGGGGTCCGGGGGTCCGGGGGTCCGGGGGGTCCGGGGGGTCCGGGGGCGAAGCCCCCGCTCCGAAGGGCGGGCGGGCGGGCCTTCCCGAGAAACCTGCGCGGCGGAGCCGCGTCCCAACTCCCCTCGGGCTCCTCCGGCCGAAGGGCCGACCTCAACCCGCGGCGCGCCGCTACTGCACCCGCACCACCTCGTGCGCGCGCTGCCACAGCCCTTCGAGGTCGTAGTACGCCCGCTGCTCCCGCGAGAACAGGTGCGCGACGACGGGGCCCACCTCCACCAGCACCCAGCCGCCTTCGGTCCCACCCTCGCGACGCACGCGCAGCCCCGGCGCCGCGTCCACCACCGCGTCGACGAGCGCGCTGATCTGCCGCTCGCTCGTCGCCGTCGCAATCACAAAGTAGTCCGCGAACGCCGCCAGCCCCGTCAGGTCGAGCAGCACCACGTCTTCCGCCTGCCGGTCCACCAGCAAGTCCACGATCCGACGCGCCAGCTCGTCACCCTGCAGCGCTGCACCTCCACCGCTCCAACCGTCGCCACCGAACCGCCAGTATAGCCGCGCACCCGCCCCGCCATCGCAGCGCGCCCCGTCCGGCTCCCCCTCGCCCCGCCCCGCGGGGAGAGGGGGCCGGGGGGTGAGGGTCCGGCCCGGCCATCCGAGCCGGACGAGGGCGCCGCGCGCCTGCTCCCCCTACCGCCGCGCGCACGCCGCGTCCACCACCGTCGTGGTCACCGGCGTCCCGTCCCCCGCATCGACGCGCAGCGTGAAGCGCAGCAACCCGTCCGCGAGCGAGTACTCGCCCAGCGTCGCCGCCGCCCGCGGACCGAGCGCCTGCATCCCCTCCAGCCGCCCCTCCGCCCGCCCGTCCAGCCCGATGCGCGCCCGCACCTGCCCGAGAAACGCCGACGGCGCATCCACCACCAGCGCGCCGCCCTCCACGCGGAACGGCGCCTCGAACGTGCCCCCTGCGCTGCCGAAGACCGCGCCCCCCACCTCGAAGCTGAGCGCGCCGCCGCCGCCGCCCGCCTCCACCCGCACCGCGAACGCCCCCCCGCGCGACGCCGCCTCGTTGCGCCAGCTGCCCACGCAGCGCCGCCACCCGCGCCGCCGCGTCGCCACCGGGCACTGCAGCCGTGCCGCTCGCGCGCGCCGTTGCTGCGCCCGACCCGGGCGTGCTGCTCGACGCCGGCCCGGCGGCCGCCGCCGTCGCGCTCGCGCGCGCCACCGCCGCACCGCCCTCGTCGTCGCCGGAGCACGCCGCGAGCGCCAGCGCGCCGAGCCACGCGCACACCAGCAGCACCCGCCTCAGCCCCCGCTCGCTCATCGCCAGCATCGTAGCGGCCCGCCCGAGGGCGCACGAGGCCGTACGACCCGCTCCGCTACAATGCACGCATGACGTCACCCCTGAGCGCCGCCAGCAGCACTCGTCGATGAGCGCCCCCCGCGTCCTCGTCGCGATGTCCGGCGGCGTCGATTCCGCCGTCGCGGCCGCCCTCCTGCACCGCGAGGGCTACGACGTCTTCGGCGTGACCATGCGCCTGTACACCCAGGCCGACGGCGCCGCGCTGCGCTCCCGCCGCACCTGCTGCGGCGTCGAGGATGTCGCCGACGCCCGCGCCGCCGCGCAGCGCATCGGCATCCCCCACTACGTGCTGAACCTCGAGCGTGAGTTCGAGCGCGACGTGATCGCGCCCTTCGTCGCCGCCTACGCGGACGGCCGCACCCCCAACCCCTGTCTCGCCTGCAACGAGCGCGTGAAGTTCGCCACGCTGCTGGACCGCGCGCACGCGCTCGGCGCGGACCTGCTCGCCACCGGCCACTACGCGCGCATCGAGCGCGCCGACGACGGCGCGTACGCGCTGCGCGCCGCCGCCGACCCCGACAAGGACCAGTCGTACGTGCTCTACACGCTCGAGCAGCGCGCGCTCGCGCGCACGCTGTTCCCGCTCGGCGCGCTCACGAAGCAGGAGACGCGCCGCATCGCCGCCGAGCTCGGCCTCGGCGTCGCCGCCAAGCCGGACAGCGCCGACATCTGCTTCGTCCCCGGCGGCGACTACCGCGCGCTGCTGCGCGACCGCGGCGTGACGCTCACACCCGGCCCGATCGTCGCGCGCGACGGCGCAACGCTCGGCACGCACACCGGCGCCGCCGCATACACCGTCGGCCAGCGCCGCGGCCTCGGCCTCGCGACCGGCGCAGCGCGCTACGTCACCGCGATCGACGCGCGCACGAACGTGATCACCGTCGGCGACGTCGACGCGCTCGCCACACGCGCGCTCTACGCAGCTGCGCCGCGCTGGGTCGCCGCGCCCCCCGCGCCCGGCGAGCCGCTGCGCGCGCGCATCCGCTACCACGGCGCGCTCGTCCCCGCGCACGTCGCCGACGTGACCGCGGACGGCTTCCGCGTGCGCTTCGCGCGCCCCGTCCGCGCCGTCACCCCCGGCCAGGCTGTGGTGCTGTACCGTAGCGAGCACCCCGACGGCTACGGCGGGACGCTCGGCGACACCGTCGTCGGCGGCGGCACCATCGACCACGCGCTGGACTAACACGCAGCACGCAAGCCACGATCGCAGCGGTCGCGCGCGTTGAGCGCGCACCGCACGACACCGAGGATGGGCGCAGGAGCACGCATGGACCTGCCGAACCTGCAGGAATGGCGCGACATCGTCATCGTCGTGTACGGCGCGCTCGGCGTGCTGCTGCTGCTCGTGCTGATCATCGTCGCGCTCGGCCTGCTCTTCGCCGTGCGCAAGCTCACGCGCACCATCCAGGAGCTCGTGCGCGACCCGCTGCGCCCCACCCTCGAGGAGCTGCGCGAAACCATGCACAACGTGCGCGGCACCTCGGAGTTCATCGCGGACAGCACCGTCAGCCCGCTGATCCGCGCGGTCGCCGTCACGCGCGGCATCCGCCGCGGCCTCGGCTTCGTCTCCGGCGCTACGCGCCGGCGCCGCTAGCGCCCGCACACTCACGCCCAGACACCGAAGCGAGGCAACCGATGTTCTGGCTCACCATCGCCGCCGGCGCCGGCTTCGCGCTCGCCCGCACCCTGCTCGAACGCGACGACGCGGCCGCCGCGCTCCCGGAGCCGCTGCGCGAGCCCGCGCAGCGCGCCACCGCCCGGCTGCGCGCCGCGCGCGCGCACGTCCGCGAGGCGCTGGACGCCGCCGGCGAAGAGTCCGCCCGCGCCCAGCGCGAGCTCACCGCGCAGTACCGCATCCGCGCCGGCCGCGACCCCGACCCCAACCCGCCGCCGGCTCAAGACAGCGCACGCGTCGCGTTCGAGCGCCTCCGCCGCCCCTAGCGCGCCGCACCGATGGCGTCGCGCGCCGCGCCCCGCATCGGGATACCGCGCTTCCCCGCCCCACAGACCCCCTCCTATACTTGCCAGCGGAGAGGTGTCCGAGTGGTTGAAGGTGCCGCTCTCGAAAAGCGGTAGGCGCAAGCCTCGTGGGTTCGAATCCCACCCTCTCCGCCACCCGCGCACCCGCGCCGGCCACCCGCGTGCGCGTGCATCCGAGCTGGCGAACGACCCCCGCGGAGAGGTGCTGGAGTGGCTGATCAGGCTCGCCTGGAAAGCGTGTAGGGGGGAAACTCCCTCGTGGGTTCGAATCCCACCCTCTCCGCCACACCCGTGCCCGTGCCGATGCCCCCAGCACAGGCTCGCCTCCGCGTCGCGGCCCGGAGCCG
>CAMDBZ010000119.1 GCA_945889565.1 Thermoflexus hugenholtzii JAD2
GGGGCTGCGCTTCGCGATTCGCGAGGGTGGCCGCACGGTGGGCGCGGGTGTGGTCACCGGGGTGACCGAGTAGCGTCGAGCGGTAGTTCGAGCGGGTAACGTCGAGGGTAGTGCAGCGGGTAGTTCGAGCGGGTAGCTCGAAAGGCAGGTGGGGACTGTGCCGAAGGGGAAAGAAGATCGCGAGCACATCACGCTCGCGTGCTCGAACTGTCGCGCGCGGACGTACCACACGGAGAAGAACCGGCGGAACGACACGGAGCGCATTGAGTTGAACAAGTACTGCCCGCGTTGCCGCGCACACTACGCACATCGCGAGACACGCTGATGGGACGCGCGGCGCGCAGGCAGCAGGAGCGGAGCACGCGGCGGCAGCCGCGGCAGGCGCCGAGCCGTGCGATCGCGCCGACGTCAACAGGACTGCCGGGTATGGCGCACGCGCCGCGGCGGCGGTTCGGCTGGCTGCGCGACATCCGCGACGAGCTGCGCAAGGTGACGTGGCCGACGCGCGCGGAGACGCTGCACCTGACGATGGTGGTGCTGGTGGTCTCCGCGCTGTTCGGCGCGCTACTGGGCGCGGCGGACGTCGGGCTGAGCTGGGTCGTGGAGCAGACGATCCTGCGCTAGCGCCCGTGATTCTCGAAGGAGCCGAATCCTGACGACACCACCTGTCACCGGACACGACCCGGACGAAGCGCTGCTCGACGGCGAAGCGCCCGAAGAAGAGGCTGCGCCGGAGGATGGGCGCGCGTGGTACATCGTGCAGACGTACTCGGGGTACGAGAACAAGGTGAAGAACAACCTCGAGCAGCGCGTGAAGCACATGGACATGGGGCACAAGATTTTCCAGGTGGTGATTCCCACCGAGGAGGAGATCGAGATCCGCGACGGGCAGCGGCGAACGGTGCAGCGCAAGCTGTTCCCGGGCTACGTGCTGGTGCAGATCGCGATGGACGACGACTCCTGGTACGTGGTGCGCAACACGCCGGGGGTGACCGGGTTCGCGGGGGGGACGCAGGACCTGGAGCGCTCGCGGCCGACGGCGCTCGCGGACGAGGAGGTGGCGCGCATCCTGCGGCAGATGCACACTGCGCAGCCGCGCATCAACATCGGCTTCAAGGTGGGCGAGAGCGTGCGGGTGACGGACGGCCCGTTCGTGGACTTCGTAGGGCAGGTGGACGAGATCAACCTCGACAAGGGGAAGGTGCGCGTGCTGGTCTCGATGTTCGGGCGCGAGACGCCCGTCGAGCTGGACTTCTTGCAGGTCGAGAAGCAGTAGGCGACCACATCGAGCAGTGATGCAGCGGCGCAGCGGATGCGGCGGTCGCGCGAGCTGCGCGGCGAACCAGGTCGGGTAGCAGGCAGCGGAGCAGGTGGTGGGGGCGGATGGCGAAGAAGATACGTGCGGTGGTGACGTTGCAGATCCCGGCGGGGAAGGCGAACCCGGCGCCGCCGGTGGGTACCGCGCTGGGGCCGCACGGCATCAACATCATGGAGTTCTGCAAGACGTACAACGAGCGCACAGCCGGGCAGGATGGGCAGATCATCCCGGCGCAGATCACGATCTTCGAGGATCGCTCGTTCAACTTCGTGCTGAAGACACCGCCGGCGTCCGACCTGCTGCGGCAGGCGGCGGGGGTGAAGGCGGGGTCGGCGAGCCAGCTGCGGACGATCGTGGGGCGGGTCACGCACGACCAGGTGCGCGAGATCGCGCGCACGAAGCTGCCGGACCTGAACACGGCCGACATCGAGCAAGCAGTGCGCAGCATCGAGGGCACGGCGCGCTCGATGGGGATTGAGGTGGTGTAGCGATGCCGAACGAGGGCAAGCGAGTGACTGCGGCGCGCGCGCTGGTGGAAGAGAAGAAGCTGTACGGCCCGGCGGCGGCTGTCGCGCTGGTGAAGCAGACGGCGACGGCGAAGTTCGACGAGACGGTGGAGCTGCACCTTACGACCGGCCTCGATGGCCGGCACGCGGATCAACAGATCCGCGGGTCGTTGACGCTGCCGCACGGGCTGGGGCGGATCATGCGCGTGGTGGTGTTCGCGGAGGGGGAGGCGGCGGCGCTATCGCTGCAGGCGGGCGCGGACGAGGTGGGTTCGGACGAGTTGATCCAGCGCGTGGCGGACGGCTACACGTCGTTCGATGTGGCGCTGGCGCAGCGGGAGCTGATGGGCAAGGTCGGGCGGCTGGGGCGTGTGCTGGGTCCGCGCGGGCTGATGCCGAACCCGCGCTCCGGCACCGTGCTCGAGACGGCGGACATCGCGCGCGGGGTACGCGAGGCGAAGTCTGGTCGAGTGGAGTTTCGCCTGGACCGCACGAACCTGGTGCACGTGGCGATCGGCAAGGTGTCGTTCGACGACCAGCTGCTGATGGACAACCTCGCAGCGCTGATTAACGAAATTGTGAAGGCGAAGCCGCAGGCGGCGAAGGGTCAGTACATCCGCTCAGCGACGCTGGCGTCCACGATGGGGCCGGGCGTGCGCGTGGAAGTGGGGCCGATGCTGGCGCTGGCGGCGGAGGCGTAGCAGACTAGAGTCCGTCCAGCCGCGCCGGCTCACCGAGTCTGCGCGGGACCACCGAAGACCACGGGTCACCGCCGGCCGGCGCCTACCTTGAAGGGGCGCGCCGGGGGCGGGTGAAGGGCCAGCCGGCCGCCCGTACAGGTGGGAGTTCACGCGAGCGGCTGCCTGCGGGCGGCACGCGCTCGTGCCCTCTCATCCACGTCGACGGTGTTCGATGCGTAGGCGTCGCGCTGCGGTGCGCGCGAGGAGGGGGTGCGGTTGCCGACAGCACGCAAGACGAACCAGGTGGCGGAGCTGCGAGCGTTGCTCGCGGACGCGGAGCTGGCGATCGCGGCCTCGTATCAGGGGATGCGCGACGCGGACCAGCGCGAGTTGCGGCGTGCGCTGGCCGCCGGCGGCGCGCAGCTGCGCGTGGTCAAGAACACGCTGCTGCGGCTCGCTGCGGGCGAGCTGGGGCGCAGCGATTACGCCGGGCTGGCCGATGGGCCGACGGCGCTGGTGGTCACGCACGGCGATCCGGTGGCGACGGCGCAGCTGGTGGCGCAGTACCGGCGCGAGCACGCGAACACGCCGTTCCGCATTCGCCAGGCGGTGCTGGGGCGGGAGCTGGTGGACGCGGCGTACATGGAGGACCTGGCGACCGTGCCGCCACGCGACGTGCTGCTCGCGCGGCTCGCGGGCGGCCTGGTGAGCAAGATCGCGGAGCTGGCCGGGTTGCTGCAGGCGACGACGCGCGAGTTCGCGGGTCTCGTGGAGGCGCGCGCGGCGCAGCTGGAGGCGGAGCAGTAGGCCACGCGGTGCGTGGCAGCGGGCGGGTCGCGCGGCAGGCGCGAACGCCACGAGGAACGTCACGAGGGACGAGGGCGGTGCAGCGGGCGCCGCGCGGAAGGAGCGAACGATGGCGAAGGTAGCAGACGCGCTCGAGATCATTCGGGGCATGACGATCATCGAGCTGCGCGACCTCAACAAGGCGATCGAGGAGGAGTTCGGCGTGACGGCGGCGGCGCCGATGATGATGGCGATGGCGCCCGGCGCCGGCGGCGCGGCGCCGGCGGCGGAGGTGGAGGAGCAGACCGAGTTCGACCTGGTGCTGACGAACTTCGGCGCGAACAAGATCAACGTGATCAAGGTCGTGCGCGAGCTGACGGCGCTGGGTCTGAAGGAAGCGAAGGACCTCGTCGAGGCGGCGCCGAAGACCGTGAAGGAAGCGATGCCGAAGGCAGAGGCGCAGGCGGGCAAGGCGAAGCTCGAAGAAGCTGGCGCGACCGTCGAGCTGAAGTAGCCACGCGCGCGTCCGGCGTCCGCGATGGATGCCGGACGCGTGGTACGCTCCTGTCATGGAGTGCTTCCGCTGCGACCAACCGGCCGAGCAGGAGTGCGCACGCTGCGGCGTGCTGTACTGCGACGACCACGGCGATGGGCTGTGCGAGCGCTGTATGGACCCCGCGCTGGCGCTGCCGTCATACCGTATCTACCGTGGCTCGCTCGTGGCGCTGCTCGTCGGCAGCGTGTTCGCGGTGTGGCTGCTGTTGCGTCCCGTGGGCGGTGACGCGGATGCGCCACCGGCGGCACTGGCGGCGGTGATCCCGACCGCGACTGCGGCCGCGCGGGCTTCGGCGACGGCGACGGCGACGACGGCTCCACAGGCCACCGCATCGCCCGCGGCGACGCCGACGGCAGCGGCGGCGCGCACGTACACGGTGAAGCCAGGGGACACGCTGTACGGCATCGCGGAGCAGTTGCGCGGGAGCGCCCCGCTGCAGGAGTACATGCGCCGGCTGCTGCAAGCGAACAACCTGACCGAGAACAGCATCATCAACGCGGGGAACACGCTGCGGGTGCCGTGATGGACGAGCCAGGCGAGCTGCTGCACCGCCACGAAGGACATCGGGCTGGGGTGGTGCGCACGGCGTACGCGTATGCTGCGCTGACGTGCATCGCGCTCGCGCTGCTGCTCGGGGTAACGCTGCCGAGCCTGCTCGAGGGGAGTTCGGGCGCGGTCATCTCGGGCGGGGTGCTGGCGCTGTTCGCGTGGCTGTTCTTCCAGGAGGCGTACGGCGCGTGGCGCGACCTGCACTCGGAGCCGACGGAGACGCGCGGCGCGGTGCGGCGCACGTGGGCCAAGGGCACGGTACTGTGGTTTTTCCGGTCGCACTACGTGCACGTGGAGCGCGCGGTGTTCGATGTGCCGCCGACGGCGTGGGCGGACCTGCAGGCGGGCGACGTGGTGCGCGTGGAGCACTGGCCGCGTACGAAGCGCGTGATCGCGGTGCATCGCATCGAGCGGTCGGCGACGCCGCCGGCGCCGCCGCGGCCACGGCGGACGCTGCGCGATCCTCGCCCGCGCCGGTGATCACTGGCGATCCGGCGTGACGGTGACGGAGCGGCCGTGGGCCGAGCAGGCGCCGCCCGTCCAGGACGCGCCGCCGTACCGGCCGCGGGTGGCTGAGCTGCCGTCCGATGAGCGCCCGCGCGAGCGGCTGCTGCGGCTGGGGCCGCAGGCGCTGAGTTCGACGGAGCTGCTGGCGATCCTGCTGCGCATCGGCAGCGCGCGCGAGGGTGTGCTGGAGCTGGCGGGGCGGCTGCTGCGCGATCACCATGGGCTGCGCGGTCTGGCGAGCGCGGACATGGCGACGGTGAGCGCGGTGCACGGGCTCGGCGCGGCGAAGGCGTCGACGATCGCGGCGGCGTTCGAGCTGGGGCGACGGCTGGCGCTGGAGGGCGACGTGCCGCGGCCGCGCGTGAGCAGCCCGGCGGACATCGCGCGGCTGTTGCAGGGGGAGCTGGAGCTGCTGCAGCAGGAGGAGCTGCGACTGCTGACGCTGGACACGAAGCACCAGCTGCTGGCGAGCACGATGCTGTATCGCGGCTCGCTGAACTCGGCGCCGGCGCGGGTGGCGGAGGTGTTTCGCGAGGCGGTGCGGCGGAACGCGGCGGCGGTGGCGGTGGCGCACAACCACCCGAGCGGAGACCCGACGCCGAGCGCGGACGACGTGGCGCTGACGCGCGCGCTGGTCGCGGCGGGCGAGCTGCTCGACATCGCGGTGCTCGATCACGTGGTGTTCGGGCACGGGCGGTACGTGTCGCTGCGGGAGCGGCGGCTGGGCTTCGAGTAGGCGCGGGCGATGTACGCACGGGTAGCGGTCGTCGGCGCGCTGGTACTGGTGGCGCTCATCGTCAGTGGCGCCGTCACGGAGCGCGCGCTGGCGCAGACGGCAACGCCGACT
>CAMDBZ010000120.1 GCA_945889565.1 Thermoflexus hugenholtzii JAD2
CCACCGCGGCAGCATCGAGCACCGGGAGGTCCGGCCCGGCGCTGCAGGCGTGCACCGTGGCTGGCCGCAGCAGCGCGAGAGTGCTGGCCGCGACGATCGCAGCCGCGGCGGCGGCGAAGCGATGCGCTGGTAGCCGCATCACGAATCGAGTCACGGGGACGACGGCCGCGGGAGCACGCCCTCCTGCCACGTCGCGCCGTCGGGGCCGTACTCCTTCTTCCACACCGGCACGGTCTGCTTGATGCGATCGACGCAGCGCAGGGCGGCGGCGAACGCATCCTCGCGGTGCGCGGCGGAGACCGCGACGAGCAGCGACACGTCGCCGATCTCGAGCAGGCCGGTGCGGTGATGCGCGGCGATGTCGTACACCTCGCGCGCGGCGAACTCGGCGAGCACCTCGGCAGCGACGGCGCCGAGCTCGCGTTCGGCCATCGGCTCGTACGCCTCGTACTCGAGGCGGAGCACGGCGTGGCCCTGGTGGTGGTTGCGCACGACGCCTTCGAACAGCACGACCGCGCCCGAGGCCGGGGTGAGCACGAGCGCGCGCAGCGCATCGCGGTCGAGCGGGTCAGCGGTGACGAGGAAGTGCGCGGTCCTCGCGCCGGCGCCGCCCTGCTCGGGGCCATCCTGCCCGGAGCCCCCGGAGACGGGCGGGATCAGCGCGACCTCGTCGCCGTCACGCAGCACGGCGGTGCGGCCGGGCACGTACTGCTCGTTCACCGCGATGGCGACGCACGCGAACTGCGGCGCGAGCTGTGGCCAGCGCGCAGCGAGGTCGCGCTCGAGGTCGGCGACGGTGGGGGCATCGCCGGCGAGCTCGGCCTCGATCTGGCTGCCGAGCTGCTCGCGCAGGCCCGCGAACAGGCGCACCGTCACGCGCATCGCACGCTCCTTCGCCGTCAATCATATGCGGGTGCGCGACCGTATGATGCCGCCGGCCGGCGCTGGGGGCGGAGGCTCGCCGATGTGGTCGAAGGTGGCGCACGCGCGGCCGGACTGGGGCAGGGCGCGAGCGGCGTTGCGGACAGCGTTGTGGGATGGGCTGGCGCCGCAGCGCTGCCTGGTCTGCGGGGCGTTCGGCGCGGCGCTGCACGAGGCATGCACGAGCGCGCTGCCAGCGGCGGGGGGGCGGCGCTGCGATCGCTGCTGGGCGCCGGCGGTGCGGCTGGAGGCGGGCACGTGCGCGCGCTGCGCGCTCGCGCCGCCGGCGTTCGCGGCGCTGCGCACGCCGTTCGTGTACGCCGGTGCGGCGCGTGCGGCGGTGCTGGAGGCGAAGTTCGCGGGGCGCTCGGCGCTGCTCGGCCCGCTCGGGGTCGCGGCGGCACGCGCCGTTCCCCGAGGCTGGGCGGTCGAGGCGGTGGCGTGGGTGCCGCTGCACGGGCGGCGGAGGCGCACGCGGGGCTACGACCAGGCCGGGCTGCTCGCGCGGGCGGTGGCCGCGGAGCTCGGCGTGCCGCTCGTCGGGGTGCTGCGGCGCACGCGAGGCACTGCGCCGCAGGCGCGCCTGGACGCGGAGCGGCGGCGCGCGAACGTCGTGGGGGCGTTCGCCGCGGAGCGGGTGGGCGGGGGCGTGCTGCTGGTGGACGACGTCACGACGACCGGGTCGACGCTCGACGCGGCGGCGCGCGCGCTGCTGGCGGCCGGGGCAGCACAGGTGTTCGCGCTGGCGGTTGCGCGCGAGGACTGAGCGGCGTAATGAATCTGGCCGTCGGTGATCGCGGGACTACCGGTGGCGTTCGCGCCGCGGGTGCCCCACGATCGAGCGGTCGGCTGTGACCGGAGGCGCGTGTGATCATCGCCGTGGCCCTGAATCCTGCGATCGACCAGACGGTGGAAGTAGACCACTTCCACGAGGCGGACACGAACCGTGTGCTCGCTATCCGCTACGACATCGGCGGCAAGGGCATCAACGTGGCGCGCGCGCTTAAGGAGATCGGCTGCGAAGCGCTGGCGACGGGGTTCGCGGCGGGGCAGCGCGGGCGGATGATTGAAGATCAGTTGCTCGATTCCGGCATCGGCTGCGACTTCGTGGACGTGCCGGGCGAGACGCGTACGAACATCACGATCCTCGACCGCTCGACGCACCGTCACACGCAGCTCGCGCTGGCGGGGCCGCTGGTGTCGGACGCCGCGGGCATTGCGCTGCGCGAACGGCTGCGGCGGCGCGTACGCGCCTCGACGTGGCTCGTGCTCGCGGGGTCGATCCCGCCGCCCGGCGACGCGGCGCTGTACGTGGAGCTCATTCGCATGGCGGACGAGCGGGGCGGGCGCAGCGCGCTCGACGCGGACGGCCCGATCGTGGAGGCGGTGCTCGCCTCCGGCGTGCGCCCGACGCTGTTGAAGATCAACGAGCATGAGCTCGAGCGGCTGCTGCACACGCCGGCGACGGGTGAGGCGGCGGCGCTGGCTGCGGCACGCCAGCTGCACGCGCGCAACCGCGTGGAGCGCGTGGTGGTCACGCTGGGCGCCGGGGGCGCGGTCGCGGTGTCGCCGGAGGGGGAGTTCGTGGTCACGCCGCCGGACGTCGACGTGGTGTCGGCGGTGGGCGCGGGCGACGCGTTCCTCGCGGGGCTGATGTACGGGCTCGTGAAGCAGCAGCCATGGCAGCAGGCGCTGGAGTTGGCGGCGGCGGCGGGGTCGGCGGCGTGCCTGACACCGGGGACGCTGCTGTGCCAGGGCGCCGACGTCTGGCGGCTGCTGCCAGGAGCGCACGCCGAGCGCCTGGCGACGCCCGCGGGCGTCGGCTAGCAGCGCCGGCCGCGCGCGTCGCGGTCGTGCGAGGGCTGCGCTACCGTACGAGGACTTGATGCTCAGACGACACGGCGCGCCCGTGGGCGGCCCGGAGAGGCGGCAGGCGATGACGATCGACACGCGGTCCGTGGCCGGTGCGGGTAGGGCGGGGGGGGCGCTCGCCGCGGCCGACCCGCAGATCGCGGCGGCGCTCGCGCGGGAAGAGGCGCGGCAGCGCGAGACGCTCGAGATGATCGCGTCGGAGAACTTCACGTCGGCGGCGGTGCTCGAGGTCGTGGGCAGCGTGTTGACGAACAAGTACGCGGAGGGCTACCCCGGCAAGCGCTACTACGGCGGGTGCGAATTCATCGACGAGATCGAGACGCTTGCCATCGACCGCGCGCGCGCGCTGTTCGGCGCGGAGCACGCGAACGTGCAGCCGCATTCGGGCGCGCAGGCGAACATGGGCGTGTACATGGGCGTGATCAAGCCCGGCGACACGGTCATGGGGATGAAGCTCGACCAGGGCGGGCACCTCACGCACGGCGCGAGCGTGAACTTCTCCGGGAAGCTGTACCGCTTCGTTTCGTACGGCGTGGAGCGCGAGCGCGAGACGATTGACTACGAGCAGATGGCGGCGGTGGCGCGCGAGCACCGGCCGAAGGTGATCGTCGTGGGCGCGACGGCGTACCCGCGGGTGATCGACTTCGTGCGGGCGCGCGCGATCGCGGACGAGGTGGGCGCGCTGCTGATGGCGGACATGGCGCACATCGCGGGCCTGGTGGCTGCGGGGGTGCACCCCACGCCCGTGGGGCACGCACAGTTGGTCACGTCGAGCACACACAAGACGCTGCGCGGGCCGCGCGGCGGGCTGATCCTGTGCGACGCGGCGTACGCGCGACAGGTGGATCGCGGCGTGTTCCCCGGCGCGCAGGGCGGGCCGCTGATGCACGTGGTGGCGGGCAAGGCGGTGAGCTTCCTCGAGGCGGCGACCGAGGAGTTCCGCGCGTACGCGCGGCAGATCGTGGAGAACGCGCAGGCGCTGGCGGACACGCTGCTCGACGCGGGGCTGCGCATCGTCAGCGGCGGCACGGACAACCACCTGCTGCTCGTGGACGTGACGCCGAAGGGGCTGAACGGGCAGCAGGCGGAGGACGCGCTCGCGCGCTGCGGCATCATCGTGAACAAGAACGCGATCCCCTACGACACGCTGCCGCCGGCGGTGGCGTCCGGCATCCGCATCGGCACGCCGGCGCTGACGTCGCGTGGGCTGGGCGCGCAGGAGCTGCGGCAGGTGGGCGCGTTGATCGCGCAGGTGCTGGACGCGCCGGAGGACGCGGGAGTGCAGCGGCGCGCGGCGGCCGCGGTGCAGGCGCTCTGCCTCGCGCACCCGGCGCCGGGTGTGCCCGCGGGGTAGCTGCGAACGGCAGTGGTGCGCGCGCGTGACGCGTGACGTACGAAGGGGGCGCCGGATGGCGCCCCCTTCGCGTTGGTGCACCGGCCGCGCGCTAGTTCGCAGGGGTTGCGGTAGCGGCCGGGCGCACGCGTGGCGGGCGCGGCTGGCCGTCGCGGCGATCCAGGCGGTGCTCGACGATGGAGACGATGGCGTTGCCGATCTCGCGGCGCGCGTCGGCGGGCAGGCTGGGGTTGACGTAGAGGCGGCACAGCACGGTCAGCACGGGATGGGCGCGGGGGGATCGCGCGACGCGCGCGCAGCTGCGCTCCGCGGTGAGCTCGCGGTGGGCGTCGCTCTCTTGCGCGACGGTCGTGGGGCCACCCTCGGACGGCGAGGCGCCTCCCGAGGCGGCCGCGATGGACGTCGAGGCTGCTACGAGCGCGGCGGCGACGACGGCCGGCAGCACTGCGCGCTTCACGAGGCTCACGATGTGCACTCCTTCGCCTGTGGGGAGGCGGTTACGTGCATTCCAACGACGGCGGGCGCCGCGCGTTCGGCGGCTGCGTATACTCGCGCCGAGTGAGAGTTGCGCGGGGGGAGTCGGGTATGCCACGCACGACGACGGTCGCCCGCTCGCCCACGCGCCCGGCGGCGGCGCAGCGCGACGAGGCGCACGGGGAGCACCAGGCGCCCGAGCGGATCAAGCCGAAGGCGCTGGCGGACTACCTCGACGTGATGAGCCGGGCGGTCTTCCAGTCGGGGATGTCGTGGCGGGTGGTGAACGCGAAGTGGGCGGGGACGCGGGAGGTGCTGGGGGGCTTCGACCCGCTGGTGCTGGCCACGTGGGGCGACGTGGAGGTGGAGCGGGCGGCGCAGGACACGCGCCTGATCCGTAATCGCCGGAAGATCGCGGCGGTCGTCGATAACGCGCGCTCGCTGCTGGAGGTTGCGGACGATGCGAAGGCGTTCTGCCGTTACCTGCGGTCGCAGGAGGACTTCGAGGAGCTCGTGCGGGCGTTGCGCCAGCGTTTCCGGTTCCTTGGCGACATGGGCGCGTATTACTTCCTGTACGTCGTCGGTGAGGTGGTGCCGGACTACGAGGCATACTGCCGGGCGCACGGCGTGACGCCGATGACGGAGCGGTAGCCGCGCGGGTGAATTTGACCCCCGGGTGTGGGGGTTTCTATACTCTCCGGGCTCGTGGCGGGCGCGCAGAGCGCCGCGCCAGGCTTTCTGTTGCTGGCACGGCGCGCTCGCGGTGGCTTGCGCGTCTCGCGTTCGCTCGGGCGTCACGGTGTTTGCTGGGTTCGACCGAGCGCCAGGCGGCGCGCAGGGGATTCGCGGGGGGCTGTTTGGACCAGGCGCTGAAGGAATACGAGCTCGTCTACATCGTCAGCCCGCGGGTGGCAGCGGACACCGTCGCGAGCGTGATCGATCGCGTGAGCGCGATCGTCACGGATGGCGGCGGCGAGGTGTTGAGCACGGACAACTGGGGCCGGCGGCGGCTGGCGTACCCGATCAAGCGGTTCTTCGAGGGGACGTACGTCGTCAATACGCTGCGGATG
>CAMDBZ010000121.1 GCA_945889565.1 Thermoflexus hugenholtzii JAD2
ACGCCGCTCGCCGAGATCGAGGAACGCGTGGCGAAGTTCGCGGACCAGGTCGACGAGGCGATGGAGCACACCGCCGAGGCCGACGCCTACGTGCGCACGCTCGAAGAGCAGTTCGACCAGACGGGCGCCGGCGCCGGCGAGCCCGCACCCGCCCCCGGCGAACTCCCCTCGAGCGCCGAGCTGCTCGGCGACCTGGAGCGCTTCCTGCGCGAGCAGCGCGACGACAGCTAGTCGGTCGCGCGCTGGGCGCCCGCCGGCCTCCGCGCCCCTAGGCATTCCCCCTACTCCGCCGCGCGCGGGCCGCTGCTAGCGTGGAGGGCCGGGCCGGCGGGCCCGGATCGCGCGAGGGGCCTCCCATGGCCGTCACCGAACAGCTGGCCCGCGCCGACGCGCGCCCCGTGGCGCGGACGCCTGCGCTGTCGCTCGTCGCCGTCGATGTGCTCGTGTTCCTCGGCGCGCTGGCGGTCGCCACCGCCGTCGGCGCGGTGCTCGCCTACGGCTTCGACCTCTGGTACAACGACGCGTCCATCCGCACCGCAGACGCGTACATGGTGCTCTACTCGCGCGACCCGCACGCGGGCGCGATCGGCTTCGTGTGGCCGCCGCTGCCGACGGCGCTGCGCGTGCTGCTCCTGCCCATCACGCGGCCGCTGGGGCTAGGCGAGTTCACGGGCCCACTTGTCGGCATCGCGTGCACCGCAGGCGTTGCCGTGGTGCTGAATTGGATCCTGCGGGATTTGCACATCGCAGGTTGGGCACGAGCGTTGTGGATCACGCTGACCTTCGCCAACCCGATCGTGCTGCTGCATTTCACGAACGGTACGGCGGAGAGCACGGCGACCTTGTTCGTGCTGCTGACGATCTACTTCTACCGGCATCTGGACGAGCGGCCCGTCACGTCGGTGCTTGGTATGGGCATCGCGTGCGCGCTCGCGCTCTGGACGCGCTACGAGGCCATCGGCCTCGTAGCGGCGGCGGTGGGCGCGCTCGTGCTGAGAAGCTTCAACGACACACGCGGCGAAGCGCCGAAGGAGTGGGCCTACCGCCTGGAGGCGCAGTTGACGGCGCTGCTCGCCCCGGTAGCGTTCGCCGGGATGCTCTGGTTGTTCGCCAACTGGGCGATCCAGGGCGACGCGCTGTTCTTCTACAACAGCGTCTACAGCGTCGGAGGGGAGGCAGCGGTCGCCCGCAATCGGGTCGACCACCCGCTCGCGTACGCCTACGGTCACGTGCTTGGCGCGTTTCGGTACCTCGGCCTGCGCCTCGTGCAGGCGTCGTTCGTGTTCCCGCTCGCGGGCGTCGGTGTCGCGCTCGTGGCGCTCGCGCGCAAGGACCAGCGCGCAGTCGCGGTGCTGCTGCTGGCCGGCTCGGCACTGGCGGTGCAGACGTACCAGGCCTACACCGGGGCGATTCCTGCCTGGTTGCGCTACTGGGTGTACGTGCCCGCACTGGCGGTGGTGCTGCTCGGCTATGCGAGCAACGGCGTGCGCGAGGTGGGCCGCTGGCGGCTCCCAGTTGCGGTGGCACGCTACGCCGTGGCGCCCGCGCTGCTGATCGCCGCGAACCTCATGGGGCTCAACGCGCTGGCCGGGCCTGAGCTCGAGCCCTACGAGCGTGTCTTCGCGCAGCTGCTGCTGCGGCGTGAGGTGAGCGCAGCCGATGCCGCCGGGGCCGGCTTCGAGCGTGAGCCGCTCCGCGCGGCTGCGGCGCACCTGCGCGGCACGCGGGGCGCGATCCTGCTCGACTTGACCCACAGCGCCCCGTTCGTGCTGGCGATCGACGACCCAGCACGACTGGTCACGAACCCGGACCACGAGTTCAGCGCGCTGTTGAGCCAGCCGTTCCCGAGTGTGCGCTGGCTGTTGGTGCCCTCGTCGGAGGGGCAGACGGAGCAGGTGCTCCAGCGCGCGGCGATTACCCAGCGGTACCCCGGGATCTACGAGGGCGCGCCGTGGCTGCGCCTCGAACGGGAGTTCGTGGGCCTTCGCGGCTGGCGGCTGTTCGAGGTCATCGGCAACCCGCCGCGGGAGTAGCGGATGTGCGGAAGGCGCGCGCTCCGCGTACGTTACGATGTGTCACCGACCGACCTGGGCCCGTGCCCGTCACGGCGAGTGACCTTCGCCATCGCGCGGGGGTTTGGTAGACTCCGTGTTCCGGGCGCAGGAGTGTAGCTCAGCTGGAAGAGCAGCGGTCTCCAAAACCGCAGGTCGGGGGTTCGAGCCCCTCCACTCCTGCCAGCGTCCTGCGCGCCGGGAGCCTCGTGCCGAGGTGGTGAAATGGCAGACACGCCGTCTTGAGGGGGCGGTGCCCGTAAGGGCGTATGAGTTCAAGTCTCATCCTCGGCACCACGCACTGCCCGTCCCCGGTCGCGAGGCCACGTAGCCAAGTGGTAAGGCAGAGGTCTGCAAAACCTCCATCGTGGGTTCGATTCCCACCGTGGCCTCCAACACCTGAGCCGTGTCGACCCATCGAACGACGCGCGACCGGAGCAGTGACCGCCCGTCGCCGCCGTCGGGGGTCACGCGGGGTCTGCGTTCAGTAGTCCTGGCGCGCGAACAGCCCGTTGGCGAGGGCGAGCGGGGCGGCGGTCCACGCGGCGAGCGCGGTGAGCAGCAGCGCTGTCGTCGCCGGCAGCCCCAGCTCGTTCACGAGGTACGCGCCGAGGGGCCCAAGCACGCGCAGGTCCGGCTCGAGCCCGACGATGGCGAGGATGCGCGCCCCCTCCACTGGATTCGCCAGCACGGCGACGAGCAGCGTCTCGCCCGATGTGGAGAGCGCGAGCGCGAGCCCGATTGCGGCCAGCGGATAGAACAGCACGAAGAAGAACCACAGCACGAGCGCCATCCCGATCGCCTTCATGCGGCCGTCGCTGCACACCGACACGAGTATTCCCACGCTCAGCATCGTCATGGCGAGTCCCGCCGCGAGCAGCACGAACTGCAGATACTCGCCCACGGCCGCGACGGGGTGCAGCAGCGCGATGGCCAGCCCCGCGGATCCGAACCCGAGCGCGACGGCCGCCCAGACCGCGAGCGTGAGCCCCACGAACTTGCCGACGAGCAGCTCCGTCGACGTGATCGGCTGGGCCATCAGCGAGGCCAGAGTGCCGCGCTCGCGCTCGCCCGCGAGCGCCCCGGCGCCGAGCACGAGTGCGAGCAGCGGCACGAGCAGCAGGCACAGGTTGACGAGCCCGGCCGTCGTCCGGGTGAAGCCGTCGCGAGAGTCGCCGCCACCGCCCTGCGCGAGCGACAGCGCGAGCGCCATCACCGCGAACGTCGCCGCGAAGCCGAGCAGCCAGCGGCTGCTCGCGGCATCGCGCAACTCCTTGCGCGCGACCGTGCGGATCGCGCTCACAACGCCATCCCGCCCGGTCCGGGCGGCGCGGTTCCGGCCGCCAGCTCCTCGACGCGCAGGTCGAGGATGGCGATCCCCGCCTCGACCACCGCCTCCACCACGCCTGCCTTGCGCGCGGCGGCGCAGGTCACGACGAGCCAATCGCCTGCGTACTCAACCGCGTGTTCGGGCAAGAGCTCGCGGATCAGCGGCACGGCCTCCGGGCCACGCCCGTTCAGCCGCAGGTAGAGCCGGGAGGTCGGCGCGGCAAGCGCCTCGAACTCGCTCGCAGAGCCGAGCGACTGCATCCGCCCGTGGTCGAGCACGAGCACACGGTCCGCGATGTAGGGAACATCCTCGAGCCAGTGCGTGGAGAGCAGCACCGCGGTGCCGCGCGCGCGCTGCTCGTGCACGAGCCGCCGCAACTCGAGGCGCGCGGCGATGTCGAGCCCCGCGCTCGGCTCGTCGAGCACAAGCAGCGGCGGGTCGGCGAGCAGCGCGATCGCCAGCGCCAGCCGCTGCCGCATGCCCCCCGACAGTGCGCCGGCCGGCCGATCGGCGTACTCGCCCAGACCGACCGCCTCCACGCCCGCTCGTGCGCGGTCGTGCGGCACGCCTTTGAGGTCAGCGTAGAACAGCGCCGTCTCGCGCACGCTCAACTCCGCGTGCAGCGCCGGCTGCTGCGGCAGGTAGCCGATCAACCGGCGTGCTTGCTTCGGCCGCCGCGCGACGTCGATGCCGCCCACGTGCACCGCGCCTGCGTGGCGCACGAGCCCGGCGACGCACTTGATGAGCGTGCTCTTGCCGGCGCCATTCGCGCCGACGAGCGCCAGCACTTCTCCGGGCGCGACCGCGACCGACACCGCCTCCAGCGCCTGCGTGTCGCCATAGCGCTTGCCGACGGCAGCGACATCGAGCATCACGACCATGGTGATCCTCGCATCGCGCGCGCCTGCCGCCAGGCGAACAGCGGGAGCAGCAGCAGGCCCGCCGAAAGCGCGAGTACCGCCGACCGCTCCGGGCCGCCGCCGGCGCGCCCGAGCTCGATCGTCGGCGCGAGCAGCGGGCTCGCGTCGACGACGCGCGGCTCCGGCCGGTACGCCGGGAACCAGCGCGCGGCGAGCTCCAGCGCGGAGCGCGCGGGCGTGAACGCGTACGCGCGCACCCACTCGTTACGGCGCACGAGCTCATCGAACGCGCCCTCGTAGCGGAACGGGATGTCGCCGATGCCGTCACCATTCGCGTCGTAGCCCTGGTACTCGTCCCAGTGGTTGCCGCGACCGTCCAGTGACCACTGGTTGTGGTGCTTCGCGCTCGCGCTGGTGATCTGCACCTGCTCCAGGTTCCCGGTAAAGCTGTTCTCGGTGAACGTCGCGGCGGTCGTCGTGGCGATGGTGAGCGCGATATCGTTGAAGCCGATGAGGTTGCGCCGCAGCATCACGGTTGCACCCGGCGTCAGTGGCGCGCCTTCGAGCATGATGCCGATGCGGTTGTGGTGGACGAGGTTGTCCGACATCTCGACGTCATCGACGTCCTTGAAGAGCAGCCCGTAACCGGACGCCGGCGAGTCGCTGTACGCGAACTCGTTGCCACGAAACGTGATGTCGCGGGAGAACATGATCGCGGCGCCGGCCATGTTCTCGCGGAAGACGTTGTCGATGAAGGTGTTGTGGTCCGCGTACATGTAGTGGATACCGTAGCGTGCCCCGCTGACGTGGTTGCGCTCGACGTGCGTGTTCGTCGCGTAGCCGAGGAAGATGCCGTCTTTCGCACCGCTGACCGTGTTGCCCTCCACGCGGTTGCCATCCGTGTGCCAGAGGTAGAGCGCGTGGCCTCGGCGCTCCGGGCTGAACTCGAGCACGCTCTCGATGCTGTTGTTGCTGACGCGGTGCCCCCCGCTGTCCTCGAGCATGATGCCGTAGAGCACGTCCTGCAGGCGGTTCCCCTCGATGGTCGCACGGTCCGCGCGCACGCGGATCCCCGCCGGCTCCGCGACCACATCCCGGCCCGATCCCTGCACGACGAATCCACGCAGCGTCACGTCGCTCGCCGTGACCAGCACGACGTCGCCCGCACGCCCGGCGTCGATCACCGGCCAGCCGTCACCGACGAGCGTGAGCGGCTTGTCGATCACGATGCGCTCGCGATACGTGCCCGCCGGCACGAGCACGGTGGCGCCCGGCTGCGCGTGAGCGATCAGCTCGCCGATCGA
>CAMDBZ010000122.1 GCA_945889565.1 Thermoflexus hugenholtzii JAD2
GTCGCTGCTGGATTCGAAGCTGACGACGACGCTGCTCGATCGGCTGCGGCGCGGTGTGACGGCGAACCACCCGGCGGACGATCCGTTCCTGTTGCTGACGGCGCAGGAGGATCGCATTCTTGATCACATCGCGGAGGGCAAGACGAACCGCGCGATCGCGGTGGAGCTGCACCTGAGCGAGAAGACGATCAAGAACTACGTGTCGCAGATCTACGCGAAGCTGAACGTCGAGCGGCGGTCGCAGGCGGCGACGATGGCGACGGAGCGCCGCATGCGCAAGTACCAGGGCTGAGGCGAGCGTCGCGATGGCGCGCTAGTCGCCTGTTGCCGCGAGCGCCGCGCGTCGAGCGTGGGCGCGGGCGGCGCGCATGCGCATCGCGAACAGCAGCACGCCGGCGAAGGTGGCGAGACCGGCGTAGCGGAATGCGGCCTCGAGCCCGAACTCGCTGACGATCGCGGCGCCGATCAGCGAGCCGAGCAGGAAGCCGGCGGATGAGCCGGTCTGGTTGAGCGCCATGACGGTGCCCATGCCCGCCTCGCGTCCGGCCTCGACGAAGATCGCGTTCTGCGCGGGGCTAGCGACGGCCTCGCCGGCGCCGATCGCGAGGTAGGCGACGAGCAGCCAGGGCGCGAGCACGAGGGTGCCGCCGGGGAGGGCGGGTTCCACGAGCAGGCGCGGCAGGTCCGGGATGATGAACTGGCCGACTGCCGCGATGGTCATGCCGATGATCACCATGTGCGCGCGGTCGGCGCGGTCTGCGAGGCGCCCGGTGAAGGGCTGGAACGCGGCGCCGAGCAGCGCGCGGGCGGCGAAGAGCAGGCCGACGAACGTCGCGCTGCCGGTACCGAGGCCGTCGTCGCTGACGACGTAGACGGCGAGGAAGGTCGCACCGGCGCCCCAGCCGACGGAGACGATGGTGCGCGCGAGCACGGCGGCCTGCACGAGCGGCAGGCGCATGACGACGCGCCAGGGCAGCGCCGGCTCGTCGAGCGCTGGTGGGTCGGCAGGGTTGCGGGCGGGGGTCGCTTCCGCGGGGGTCGCGCGCGTGCGTCGGCGCTCGGCGGGGAGGGCGAACAGGGTGAGCAGGCCGGTGCCGACGAGCAGCGCGGCCATGGTGGCGAAGGCGACGTGCGAGCCGGCGGCGTCGCGGATGGCGCCGCCGATGAGCGGGCCGATGCCGAAGCCTGCGACCTCGGCGACGGCGTAGGTGCCCATGTAGGTGCCCTCGCGGCCGGGCGGGGCGAGCCGGCCGACGTACGCGAGCGCCATCGGGAAGATCGCGGCGGCGCCGACGCCAGACAGCAGGCGGAACGCGATCACGGGCTGCCAGGCGTCGGCGACGAGGTAGCCGAGGCCGGCGAGGCCGTAGAGGAGGAAGCCCGCGACGATCAGCGGCTTCGCGCCATGGCGGTCGCCGATGCGGCCGACGAGCGGGGAGAGCGCGAGCATGGTGAGGGAGAGGCCGGAGAAGGAGAGGGCGACGGCGAGCTCCGGGCCGTGCAGCTCTTCGCGCACGTAGACGGGCAACAGCGGCGAGACCATGCCGATGCCGGCCATGGCTACGGCCATGGTGATCCAGAGCACGATGAAGCTGCGCGAGCGCATGGCCGCCTTGTCCGCGACGCGGGGTGCGCCGCTTGCCGGGTGAGCACCCGGGTGGGAGCACACAGTATCGATGTGGGAGGGGGCGGCGGCGAGCGCGGTGCGCGGTCGTGCGTGCGCGCACGAGCGCAATGTTGTGGCGGCGCCGTGCCGGGGCCACGCTGTATCCAGAACCTCGGCATAGCGATCGCGGAGGTGGGCGATGACACAGGAGTGGGGCTGGGTGGAGTTGCGGGAGCCGCTCACGGAGCGCGTGGTGGCGCGGGCGCACTGCTATGCAGAGGAGCCTCGCGGGGAGGGCTGGCAGGGGGCGCTCGCCTCGGTGCACCTCGCGCCGGGGCAGTTGCAGCTGCCGGCGGGGGCGTACTTCGCGCAATTCGGGAACGAACAGGGGACGCACGTCGTGAGGGTCGAGCCGGCGAGGGAGGGGCTGCGCATCCGTGGCGACGGTCCGGTGCCCGCAGGGGTGAGCGAACTCCACGACGGGGAGTGAACAGGCGTTGAGTGAACTGCGCGCGTGGTAATGCGCGCAGGCGCGGCGGCAGGCGTGCGCCTGCCGCCGCGTGGCGTTCGAGCGGGGCTGCGCCGCTAGGGGCGCGCCTCGAGCATCGCGTCGAGGATGCGTTCGGGGGTGGCTGGCAGGGTGCGCATGCGTGCGCCGGTCGCTGCGGCGAGCGCGTTCGAGATGGCCGCGAGCGGGGGCACGATCGGCACTTCGCCGACGCCGCGTACGCCGTACGGGTGGCCGGGGTTGGCGACCTCGACGAGGATGGTCTCGATCGGCGGCAGGTCGAGCGTGGTCGGCATGCGGTAGTCGAGCAGCGTCGGGTTGAGCATGTGGCCGTCGGGGTCGAAGCGGTACTCCTCGGTCAGCGCCATGCCGACGCCCTGCGCGGCGCCGCCCTGGATCTGGCCTTCGACGTACGAGGGATGGATCGCCTTGCCGACGTCCTGAAGCGCGGTGTAGCGGAGCACGGTCACCTTGCCGGTGTCCGGGTCCACCTCGAGGTCCACGATGTGGCACGCGAACGCCGGACCGACGGTCATCGGCGCGACGCCGGCGCGGCCCTGGATCATGCCGCCGGTGTGCGGCAGCTGCGCGCAGAGCTCGGCGAAGGTGAGCTGCTTGCCGTCCGGGCCGTGCACGACCGCGTCGTCGCTGTAGTGCACGGCGGTGGGGTCGCACTCCCAGATCATCGCGGCGCGTGCCTCAAGCTGGCGGCGCAGCTCCATGGCGGCCTCGTAGACGGCCCAGCCGGTGGCGAAGGTGGTGCGGCTGCCGCCGGTGACGCGGGTGTAGCCGACGGAGTCCGTATCGCCGACCTGTGAGAGGACGCTGTCGTAGGGGATGCCCATTGCCTCCGCGAACTGCATCGCGAGCGAGGCGCGCTGGCCGCCGATGTCGACGGAGCCGGTGGTGAGCGCGACGGTGCCGTCGGCGTTCGCGCTCGCGTAGGCGGCGGACTCGCCGCCGCCGTTGAACCAGAAGCCGATGGCGACGCCACGGCCGCGGTTCGCGCCGGAGAGCTCCGAGCGGTAGTGCGCGCTGTCGCGCGCGGCCTCGATGAGTTCGCGGGCGCCGATGCGCGGGAAGACGGCGCCGTCGGAGCGGCGGGTGCCCTCGGACGAGGCGTTCTTGAGGCGCAGCTCGAGCGGGTCGATGTCGAGCTGCTCGGCGATCTCGTCGAGGATGGACTCGGTGGCGAAGGTGGCCTGCGGGGAGCCGGGGGCGCGGTAGGCCTGCACCTTGGGCTTGTTGACCACGACGTCGTAGCCGTCGATGAGCTGGTTGGGGATGTCGTAGGTGCTGAAGGCGCAGGCGGCGCCGGCGCCGACAGGCGAGCCGGGGAAGGCGCCGGCCTCGAAGGCGAGGTACGCCTGCGCGGCGAGGATGGTGCCGTCGCGCTTCACGCCGATCTTTGCGCGGATGTACGTCGCGGAGGTCGGGCCGGTCGCCTCGAACACCTCTTTGCGGTTCATCAGCATCTTCACGGGGTGGCCGGTCTGCTTCGACATGATGGCCGCGGCCGGCTCCATGTAGACGGGGATCTTGCCGCCGAAGCCGCCGCCGATCTCCATCGGCACGACGTGGATTTTCGACAGCGGCAGCTTGAGGATCTGCGCCATCTGGTCGCGGATGCCGAAGTGCCCTTGCGTCGACACCCAGATCGTGAGCTCGCCGTCGGCGTTCCAGAAGGCGGTGCCGTTGTGGGGCTCGATGTAGCCCTGGTGCGCGGTGCCGGTGCGGAACTCGCGCTCGATCACGAGGTCGGACGCCGCGAAGCCCGCGTCGATGTCGCCGCGCGCGAAGCGGATGTGGCTCGCGACGTTGCTCGGCTCGGCGGCGGTGTCGGTGCCGGGCATGAAGAGGCCGGCCATCTCCACGGTGCGCAGCGCGGGGTGCAGCAGCGGTGCGCCGGGCTGCATGGCGTCGAGCACGTCGAGCACGGGCGGGAGCACTTCGTACTGCACGTCGATGAGGTCGAGCGCGTCTTCGGCGATGTGCGGGTCCGTGGCGGCGACGGCGGCAACGGCGTGGCCGGTGTACAGCACCTTGTCCGAGGCGAGCACGTTCTCGAGCAGGAAGCGCGCGGTGGAGACGCTCTCGCCGAGCTCCGACACGCTGTCGTCGGCGGCGGGGAAGTCTTTCGCGGTGACGACGGCTTGCACGCCGGGCAGCGCGAGCGCGCGCGAGGTGTCGATGCTGAGGATGCGCGCGTGCGCGTGCGGGCTGCGCTTCACGCGTCCGTAGAGCATGCGCGGCAGCGCGACGTCCACGCCGAAGCGGGCGCGGCCGGTGACCTTGTCGACGCCGTCCGGGCGGACCGGGCGCGTGCCTACCTGCTGCAAGTCGTGATCGATGCCGGGGCGGTCAGTGGCGACCATGGGAACCTCCTTCGGGTGTCGCGCGCACGGTAGCACGTGGCACGAGCCCTGAGGCGGGGGGTGCGCACGTCGGGCGGCGAGCGTGGCGGGTAGGATGGTTGGCGCTCAGCACACGGACAGGGATGCGGGGCGGCGGATGCAGCAGGCGCTGGCACGCAACATCCCGCTGTTCTTCGTGTTCCGGCTGCTGCGGGACGCGCACCTGTGGATTCCCGTGTGGGTGGTGTACCTGACGGTGGAGCAGGGGTTCACGCTGACCGAGGTGACGGCAGCGGACGGACTGTTCTTCCTCGCGATCTCGGTGCTCGAGGTGCCGACGGGGGCAGTGGCGGATCGCTGGGGGCGGCGGCGGTCGCTCGCGCTGGGGGCGCTGTGCTTTGCGGGCGCGCTGGTGGTGTTCGCGTATGCGACGTCCCGCTGCTGCTCGCGTCGTTCGCGTTGTGGGCGCTCGCGGACGCGCTGATGTCGGGTGCGGACCTCGCGCTGTTGTTCGACTCGCTGCGGGCGATGGGGCGCGAGCGGGACTATGAGCGGCTGGCGGGGCGTTCGGAGGCGGCGATGTGGGGCGGCGTGACGGCGGCGACGCTGCTGGGCGCGCCGATCGCGGCGGCGGCGAGCATGCGCTTCACGATCGGCGCGGGCGTCGTGGTCTCGCTCGTCACGGCCGGGGTCGCGCTGCTGCTGGTGGAGCCGCCGCGGGGGCGCGAGCCGGGGGAGCGCGGAGAGCAGGCCGCGCATGGCCTCGGGTACCTCGCGACGCTGACGGCGGGGTTGCGCCTCGTGTGGCACGACCGCGCGGTGCGCTGGGTGGTGCTGCTCGCGGGGCTGTCGACGGCGACGCTGGGCGCGTCGATGTACCTCGTGCAGCCGTTGCTGCTCAGCCGCGGGGTGGCGGTGGGGTTCGCGTTCTCAGCGTGGCAGGTGCCGTGGGTGGCAGGGGCGGCGCTGGGCGCGCTCGCGGCGAGCGCGCTGTGGCGGCGCTTCGGGGACGCGGTGGTGAGTGGGGGCGTGGTGGTGCTGGGGG
>CAMDBZ010000123.1 GCA_945889565.1 Thermoflexus hugenholtzii JAD2
ATCCGCACGCGGTAGCAAACGGCCCCGCGCGCGCGGGGCCGTTTGCTACCGCGTGCGGATACGCTCGCGACTGCGTTAGCGGCGGCGCGCGCGTGGCGCACGGCCGCGACCGCCGGAGCGCGTCGGCAGTCCGCGCGGGGCGGCGCCGCCCTCGCCGAAGGCCGCGAGCTGCTCGCCGCCCGGCTCACCGACGAGTTCGCGGCGGAGCTCCACCACCTGGTCGCGCAGCAGCGCTGCGCGCTCGAACTCCAGGTCGCGCGCGGCGTTCTTCATCTGCCCTTCGAGCTCCTTCACGAGTCGTGCGAGCTCGTCACGCGGGAGCTCGGACACCCGCGGGGTGCCGTACACCGGCTCGTCCTCGGCGACGCGCAATGCGTCGGTGATGTCGCGGATCGTCTTCTTGATGCCCTGCGCCGTGATGCCGTGCTCCACGTTGTGCGCCTCCTGGATCGCGCGCCGGCGCGCGGTCTCATCGAGCGCGTAGCGCATCGAGTCCGTGATCGTGTCGGCGTACATGATCACGCGGCCCTCGGCGTGCCGCGCCGCGCGTCCGATCGTCTGGATGAGCGACCCGCCCGATCGCAGGTATCCTTCCTTGTCGGCATCGAGGATGCACACCAGCGACACCTCCGGCAGGTCCAGCCCTTCGCGCAGCAGGTTGATGCCCACCACCACGTCGTGCACGCCGTGTCGCAGGTCGCGCAGGATTTCGATGCGCTGCAACGTGTCGATCTCGGAGTGCAGGTAGCGCGCCTTGACGCCCATTTCCAGCAGGTAGTCAGTCAGGTCCTCGGCCATCTTCTTCGTGAGCGTCGTCACCAGCACGCGCTCGCGCAGCGCGGCCCGGGCCTGCACTTCCGCGAGCAGGTCGTCGATCTGCCCCTTTGTCGGGCGCACGTCGATGAGCGGATCGACAATCCCAGTCGGCCGGATCACCTGCTCGACGACCTGCGCCGACGACTCGAGCTCGTACGCGCTGGGCGTCGCGGACACGAACACCACCTGGTTGATGTGCGCCTCGAACTCTGCGAAGTTCAGCGGGCGGTTATCGAGCGCGGATGGCAGCCGGAAGCCGTAATCCACCAGCGTCGTCTTGCGCGCGAGGTCGCCGTGGAACATCCCGCGCACCTGCGGCAGGCTGATATGCGACTCGTCGATGAACAGCAGCCAGTCGTCCGGGAAGTAGTCAAGCAGCGTCCACGGCGTCGAGCCCGGGGCACGCCCGGCGAGGTGTCGGGAGTAGTTCTCGATGCCAGAGCAGTAGCCCGCCTCGCGCAGCATCTCCAGGTCGAAGCGCGTGCGCTCCGCCAGCCGCGCTGCCTCCAGGATCTGCCCGCGCCCGCGCAGGTACTCGAGCCGCTGCGCGAGCTCCTCCTCGATGCTCACGAGCGCCTGCTCGAGCCGCTGCTTCGACGTGACGAAGTGCTTCGCGGGGTAGATAGCGTGCCGCGGCGCCTCGCTCAGCAGCTCGCCGGACAGCGGGTCGATGGTGACGATGCGCTCCACCTCGTCGCCGAAGAAGTCGACACGCACCGCGAGGTCCTCGTACGCGGGGATCACCGTGAGCGAGTCGCCGCGCACGCGGAACGTGCCGCGCACGAGGTTCATGTCGTTGCGCTGGTACTGCATGTCGATGAGCTGGCGCACGAGCGACGCGCGGTTGATGCGCCGCCCCTTGTACAGGTCGACGACGAACGACTCGTACTCGCCCGGCTCGCCGAGGCCGTAGATGCATGAGACCGATGCGACGATCAGCACGTCGCGCCGCTCGAACAGCGAGCGCGTCGCCGCATGTCGCATCTTGTCGATCTCGTCGTTGATGTCGGCGTCCTTGGCGATGTAGGTGTCGGAGCGCGGGATGTACGCCTCCGGCTGGTAGGAGTCGTAGTAGGAGACGAAGTACTGCACCGCGTTGTTCGGGAAGAAATCGCGGAACTCGGACGTGAGCTGCGCCGCCAGCGTGCGGTTGGGCGCGAGCACGAGCGTGGGCCGCTGGTGCCGCGCGATGATGTTCGCCATCGTGAACGTCTTGCCGGAGCCGGTGGCTCCGAGCAGCGTCTGCGCGTGATCGCCGCGCGCGAGCCCCTCCGTCAAGCGGTCGACGGCGCGCGGTTGGTCGCCGGTCAGCTGGAACGGGCTGACGAGCTCGAACGCGTGGTTGGTGGCGACGGGCATGGCGTAGGCTCCACGGGGCGCACGACTATTGTACGGAGGCGAGGCCGGGACGCCGACCCCAGCGCCCGCTGGCATGGGTTGCAGCGACAGACACCGCGCATGAGGCTACCGGTGTGCGAGCCACCAGCCCAGGCGCCCCAGCAGCACTCCGCTGGCGGCGGCCCCTGCCGCCCACATGAACGGGTGTACTGGCTGGTCGCGTAGCTCGCCGCTGACGGCGAAGAAGGCCGTTTCTAGGACGCCACCGATCGCCGCGCCATCGAGTAACCACCAGGCCCAGCGCGGTGGATGCCGCTTCGAGCGCACGATCTACTGCCCCACGGCTTCCCGGGCCGCCGCGCCGCCCGCCGCGGTGACCACGCGGTTGCGGCCGCCGCGCTTCGCCTCGTACAGCGCGCCGTCGGCGAGCTGCACGAGGGCCGGCGCGCTGTCCGCCGCGCAGTCGGGGTAGGCGGCCACACCCACCGACACCGTCAGCCGCGTCCCGGCGTCGCCTTCGACCGCCGCCGCGGCGATCGCCGCGCGGAGCTTCTCGCCCACGATCGTCGCGGGTCGCAGGCCGGTCTCCGGCAGCATCACCACGAACTCCTCGCCGCCGTAGCGCGCCACCACGTCGGACTCCCGCACCTGGCCGCGGAGCGTGCGCGCCGCCGTCGCGAGCACCAGGTCGCCGAACTGGTGCCCGCGGCTGTCGTTCACGAGCTTGAAGTGGTCGAGGTCCAGCATGAGCACGGCGACGGGCCGCCCGTAGCGCAGCGCGCGCCGGAACTCAACGTGGAGGCGCTCGTCGAAGCGCCGGCGGTTCAGCAGTCCCGTGAGCGCGTCGGTCATCGCCAGCTCTTCGAGCTGTGCCGTGGCCATGCGCAGCTGCGCGGCCGTCTCTACGAGCCGTCGCTCCCGCCGCAGCGACAGCCGCCCGTGCAACGCCAGCTGTCCCGCAAGCGCGAGCGCGAGCACGAGTATCGCGAGGCCCCAGCCCCCCAGCGGCACGCGCAGGAACGATGCGTCCCGCCAGCGCTCCGCGTCGCGGAGCGGTGTGAGCGCAAGCGTGGCGAGGAGCGCGAGCGCGGCGCACGCGCCCCCGACCAGCGGCCAGCGCTCGCGCAGGCGGTGCCGCACCTCAGCCCGCCCGCACCTGGCGCTCGAGCACGAAGCGCAGCACGCTCTCCACGGTGTCGAGCGCGGGGTTGCCGCGCACCGCCTCGTTCACCACCTGCTCGGCCTCGCGGCGGTTGTACTGCAGCGCCACCAGCGCCTCGACGGCGTCCACGCGCACGTCTGGCGGCGAGCCCGCCGCGCCCGGCGGCACGCCCTCGTCGACGAGCCGCGTCTCGTCCAGCAGCCGGCCGCGCAGCCGCGCGACGATCGTTTGCGCCAGCCGCTCGCCGATGCCGGGCAGCTGCTGCAGCGCTCGCGTGTCCTCGCTCTCCACCCAGCGCGCGACCTCCGACACGGGCCGCGTGAGCGCACGCACCGCCTTGGCCGGGCCGATCGTCGGCACCTCGATGAACTTGCGGAAGAACTCGCGTTCGCCCAGTCGCGGGAAGCCGAAGAGCAGCGGTACGGGCTGGCGCTCGCTCGCGTGCTGGTACGTGAACAGCGCCAGCTCGTCGCCCGGCGCGTACGCGGCGACCCACTCCGCCGCGAACGGTGGGAGCGCGAGCTCGTACGTCACGCCCGCCACCTCCAGCCACAGCGCGCCGCGGTCGGCGTCCCAGTGCACGAGCCGCCCGCGCAGCGCGACGATCATCGGGCGCTCGCGCGGGTCATCGCCCGCCCTCGCGCGCAAGCAGCAGCTCGATGCGCCCCGTCGCCAGCCGCGTGAGCGCCACTGCGAGCGCGTCCGACGCGTCCAGCGGCGTCGGCGGCTCGGCGAGTCCCAGGTGCATCGTCACCATCGCCTGCACCTGCTCTTTCGGCGCCGCGCCGTAGCCGGCCACCGTGTGCTTGATCGTCGACGCCGGGTACTCGAACGTCGGCACGCCGCGCACCGCAGCGGCGACCAGCACGGCCGCGCGCGCTTCGCCCAGCGTCATCGCGGAGCGCACGTTCGTCGCCACGTAGTGCTGCTCCATCGCCAGCTCCGCAGGCTGGAGCTCGTCGAGGAGCGCGCCCGCGCGTGTGAACAGGTCGGCGAGGCGCACCGGCCGCGGGTCGCGCGCGCGCGTGCGCAGCACGCCGCATACCACCAGCCGCGCGGTCGTGCCGTCACCGTCGATCACGCCGAAGCCGGTCACCGCGAGGCCCGGATCGACGCCGAACACGCGGCGCACGCTCACGCGCCGAGGCCCGCGGCTTCCAGCACCTCCGCCGTGAAGTCGGCGTTCGAATAGACCCGCGAGACGTCGTCCAGATCGTCCAGGCGCTCCAGCAGCTTGAGCGCCTGGATCGCCGCCTTTTCGTCCAGCGGCACCACGTTCTTCGGCACGCGGGCGATCTCTGCGCGCTCGATGGTGAGTCCGGCGGTCGCCAGCGCCTCGCGCACGCGCTCGAGGTCGGCGGGCTCGGTCAGCACCTCCACCTCGCGGTCGTCGACGGAGACGTCCGCCGCCCCGGCCTCGATGGCCGCGAGCTGGATCTCGTCGATGTCGCCGCGGCTCGCGTCCAGCGTGATCACGCCGCGCGTCTCGAACTGCCAGCCCACCGCCCCCGTCTCGGCGAGGTTGCCGCCGCCGCGGGAGAACGCGGCGCGAATGTCGGCGACCGTGCGGTTGCGGTTGTCCGTCACCGCCTCGACGATCACCGCGGTGCCGCCGGGGCCGTAGCCCTCGTAGGTGATCTCGACGAGCTGGTCCGTCTCGGCGTTGCCTGCGCCGCGCTGCACGGCGCGGTCGATGTTGTCGTTCGGCATGTTGGCGTCCTTCGCGCGGCTGATCGCCAGCCGCAGCGCCGGATTCATGGCGGGGTCGGCCCCCGCGCCGCCGCGCGCGGCCATCGTGATGTCCCGCGCGAGCTTCGTGAACAGCTGGCCGCGCTTCGCGTCCAGCGCGCCCTTCTTGTGCTTGATGCTGGACCACTTCGAATGACCTGACACGTCACGCCCCCGGCCACGCTCCCCGCCGACCCCGCCAATGCTAGCAGCGCCGGGCGGCCCGCGGAATCGATGGCCGCGCCAGCGCCCCGGCGCCCGCCGCGGTCAGGGCCGCAGCGTCGTGTTGTCGAGCAGGTGGGTGGCCCCGAAGGCGACCGCCATCGAGAGCAACGACGGCCCCGCCACCGCCCCGCTCAGCTCCGCCAGCGATGCGGCGTCGGCGAGCGCGAGGTAGTCGATGGACGCGAGCGGCTGGGCCTC
>CAMDBZ010000124.1 GCA_945889565.1 Thermoflexus hugenholtzii JAD2
TCCGCCTCCGCAGCAGCCGTCGCCACCGCCGAGCGCGGCTGCACCGCCGGTGGGAGCGCCGCCAGCGGCCGCGCCAGCCATGCCGAGCACCACGCCGCCGGCGGTCGTGCCACGAGTGGCGCCTGTCGTGGAGGCCGATCGCCAGGACGCGACGCCCCCGGTGCTGCTGGCGCCGGTGGCACCTCGTGCGGAGCCGCCGCTGCCGCCGGTCGGGCAGGCGTCGGCGGCGGCTGTCGGGGCGGGAGCGCGGCCGGGGCCGTCCGTGGTCTTCGCGGCGAGCGAGGGGACGGTGATCCTGCGCATCGCGCCGGTGGCGGGGTTCCAGGGGCTGATGCGCGTGCAGGACGCGCTCGCGCAGGTGCCGGGCGTGCGCGAGGCGGGTGTCGAGGCGTACGCGCAGGGCGAGGCGCGGCTGCGGCTGCAGCTCGCGGGCAACCTTGATACGGAGCAGCTGGCGACATCGCTCAGCGGGCAGCTGGGGCGCGAGGCGCGGCTGGCGGCGGCGTCGCTCACGGACCGCAGTATCACGATGACACTCGACTAGTGAGCGCGGACGCCGCGGCGTTCGCCGGAGGTACCGCCATCTTTTCCGTGGTCGCACCGATTGGCGCTCCGGCCGCTCGCGCGCGGGCGATCCGCCGCGCGGCGCTGCGCGTGTACGCGCTCGTGCTGGGGATCATTGCTGTCAGCTACGCGAGCAACATCGTGGTCGATCTGCTCGACGGCCACGTCGCGACGCTGCCGATCGTGCTGGTGGCGCTCGCGCTCGACGTGACGTTCGCGGTGCTGATGGGCGTGGTGGCGGTGGGCTTTCTGCGGCGGCTGACGCGTGAGCGCACGCGCCGCGCGCTCGTCGATTCGCTCGTCGAGGCGTATGCGGAGCCGCTGTCGATCAGCGGGGTGGGGGAGGCGGCCGTCGCGCGGCTCGTCGGCGCGGGGGTGGCGCAGGCGGGGCTGATCGCGGTGGCGCAGGGCGATTCTGAGACGATGCTGGAGCCGATCGCGGCAGTGGGGTACGCGGCCAACTGGCGGCCGCCGGCGCGATCGGCGGAGCCGGCGATTCCGATTCGCCCGGTGCTGGCGCGCGAGCCGGCGCTGTCCGATCCGTGGCTCGAGCCGCTGGCCGACACGATCGGGCGGCGGCCATGGGTGGCGCGCGTGCCGATCCAGCGCGGTGACGAGGCGCTGGGGCTGCTGCTGCTGGTGTCCGACAGCCGCCGCTCGCTGCGCGATGTGGGGCAGCTGGATGCGGCGGCCGGGTTGATCGCGGGCGCGCTCGATCACGCGCGGCTGTACCAGGCGGCGGAGGAACGCGCGCGGGCGATGGAGGACTTGAATGCGCGCCGCAGCGAGTTCATGTACGCGATCACGCACGAGTTGCGGTCGCCGCTGACGGCGATCCAGGCGTTTGCCGAGCTGCTGGCGGCGGATCACACGCTGCTGGACGGGCAGCACGAGCAATTGCTCGGCTCGCTGACGCGGGGGGTGGACCGGCTCAACTCGCTAGTCGACGATTTGCTGGGGCTCGGCCGGCTCGAGGGGTCGGCGCTGAGCGTGAGCATCGGGCAGGTAGACCTGCGCGAGCCGTTGCGCGCGGCGGAGGAGCTGTTGCGGCCGGCGTTCCTCGCGCGCGGGCAGCAGCTGCTCGTCGAGGCGACGGAGGGGCCGGTGCCGGCGCTGGGCGATGGGCGCGCGCTGGAGCAGGTGCTGCTGAATCTGCTCTCGAACGCGAATCGCTTCAGCCCGCGCGGCAGCGCGGTGAGCGCGCGCGCCGTCATGCGCGCGGGCCGGGCGCGGCTGGAGGTGCGGGACGCGGGCCCCGGCATCGACGCGGACGATCGTGTGCGCATCTTCGAGCCGTTTTACCGTGTGCGGCGGCCGGGCGCAGCGGAGGTGCCGGGCTCCGGGCAGGGTCTGGCGGTGGCGCGACGGCTGGTGGAGTTGCAGGGCGGGCGCATCTGGGTGGAGGGCGGCCAGGGCGGCGGCTCGTGCTTCTGCGTCGAGCTCGTGTCCGCGCCGCAGCCGGCGGCGGCGTCCGGGCGTGCGCCGGCGGCTACGACGCCCGTCGGCGAGGCGCCCGCGGCGTCCTGAGCGGGTGCACCTCGCGGAGCTGTCGCTGACGCATGTGCGCACGTTCGCGCGCCTCGAGTGGCGGATCGAGGCCGGGGTGCACGTCGTGGTGGGGCCGAACGGCAGCGGCAAGAGCAACCTCGTGGAGGCGATCACGTTGCTCGCGACGGCGCGTAGCGCGCGCTCGCGCAGCGACGCGGAGATCGTGAGCTGGAGCGCGCTGGGCGACGTCGCGCCGGTCGCGCGCGCGGCTGGGCGGGTGCTCACGCGGGGCGGCGAGCAGGTGAGCGTGGAGGTGGTGATCACGGCGCGCACGGCGCTGGGCGGCGACGCGGTGGCCGCAGGGCGGCGCTTTCGCGTGAACGGTGTGGCACGGCGCGCCTCGGACTTGATCGGGCGGCTGCGCGTTGTGCCGTTCTCGGCGGATGACCTCGCGATCATCGGTGGCGCGCCTGCGGAGCGGCGGCGCTACCTCGACGTGACGATCGCGCAGCTCGACGCGGGGTACGTGCGCGCGTTGCAGCGTTACACGCGCGTGCTGCAGCAGCGCAACAGCCTGCTGCGGCGGCTGCAGGAGCGACGCGCGGCCGCGCACGAGCTCGACTTCTGGGACGATGAGCTGTCGCGCACGGGGGCAGCGCTGCTGCACGCGCGCGCCGCCACGGTGGCGGCGCTGGCGGCGGAGGCGGCGGTGCAGTACGCGATGCTTGCCCCCGCCGACGGTGCGCTGGCGTGCTGTTACCGCCCGGGCGTGCCGGCCGACCTGGGTGCGCGCGTGCTCGCGGGCGCGCCTGTGGAGGCGATCGCGGCGGAGCTGGGGGAGGTGGTGCGGGCCGAGCGGGCGCGCGACGTGCAGGCGGGCGTGACGCGCGTGGGTCCGCACCGCGACGACGTGGCGATCGACATCGCGGGGCACGCGGCGGCGACGACGGCGTCGCGGGGGCAGCAGCGCACGGCGGCGCTCGCGTTGCGGCTCGCGGAGGTCGCGCACTCGTTCGCGCGCACCGCCGATGCGCCGGTGCTGCTGCTGGACGACGTGCTATCGGAGCTCGACGCGGGGCGGCGCGCGCGGGTGCTGGCGGTGGCGTTCGGCGTCGACCAGGTGATCATCACGACGCCGGACGCGGACCGCCCGGGGCGCGCGGAGCTGCCGGGCGCGCGCTGGTACGCGATCGCGGATGGGGCCCTGCAGCCGATCGGCTAGCGCCGGGGGCAGCCGATCGGCTAACCGCCGGGGGCAGGCGCGCGACTAGTCGCCGAAGAGGGCGCGCGCGCCCGGCGCGACGAGCACGTCGAGCGCCGCGCGGTCGACTTCGATGCGCACGGGGGTGGTGCCGGCGTACTCGCCGTCGAGCTGCACGCCGCGGGCGGGGGAAGCGTCGATGGTGACGCGAGCTGTGCGCAGGTATTCGGCGCCGCGCACGTGGCGGCGGTGCAGCGCGCCGCGCAACGCTTGCAGCGCGAGGCGAGGCGTGTCAGTGCGCGCTTGCCCGGCGAGGATGCAGACGTCGAGCAGGCCGTCGGTGGCGCGGGCGTCGCCGGTGATGCGCGCGACGCCGCCGTAGAGGCGGGTGTTGCCGGCGACAAGTTGCAGCAGCGGCACCACGCGGCGCGTGTCGTCGAGCTCGATGGTGGCCTGGCCGGGGCGGGCGCGCGCAAGCGCGACGGCGCCGGCGGCGGCGTACCAGCCGCGGCCGAGCAGGCGCTTGCCGCGCGATCCCTCGACGCGCTGCACGATGTCGGCGTCGAGGCCGACGCCGCACATGAGCAGGAAGCGCCGCTCGGTGCCGCCGAGGTGGGCGCGGCCGAGGTCGACGCGCAGGCGGCGCGCGTGTGGCAGCAGCGCGAGCGCGGCGGGGAGGGCGCGCGGGATGCCGGCCTCGCGCGCCCAGATGTTGGTGGTGCCGGTGGGGAGCACGGCGAGCGCCGTGGCGCTGCCGGCGAGTCCGTTGGCGACGGCGTGCACGGTGCCGTCGCCGCCGCACGCAGCGACCGCTTCGACGCCGCGCTCGGCGGCGGCACGGGCGCGCGCGACGGTGTGCATGTTGTCGCGCGGGGTTTCGACCGTGACGGCCCAGCCGCGGTTGCGCAGCGGCTGGGCGGCGAGCAGTAGCGCGTCCTCAGTGGGCGCGTGGCGGGCGCGCGGGTTGCGCAGGATCGCGAGCGTGTGCGTCACGGCGCGACAGGGGCGCTCGACGCGCCGCGCGCGGTGGGGGCGGACGGAGCGGACAGCGCCTCGATCTCGTCGCGTGAGCCGTAGAGCACGAGGCGGTCGCCGGGCCGCAGCTCGGTGGTGGCGGGGGGCGCGGCGAGCAGCTCGCCGTGCTCGCGCTCGACGGCGAGCACGCGTGTCTCGCGCAGCGTGCCGAACGCGTCGGCGAGCGTGCGGCCGGCGAGCGGCGCAGCCTCGTTCGCGACGAGCAGTTCGGCGAGCAGGCGCTCGCGGGTGGGGTCCGGGCCGCCGGGCGCCTCCACGAAGTCGAACACGAGCGGCTGGACGGCAGCGATGGCCATGCGGCGTCCGGCGATGCGGTAGGGCGAGACCACGCGGTTCGCGCCGGCGGCGCGTAGCCGCTGCTCGGCGGAGTCGCTGCCGGCGCGGCTGACGATTGAGAGGCGTGCGTTGAGGGCGCGCGCGGTGAGCGTGACGAAGGTGTTGCCGACGTCCGAGTCGGATGCCGCGATCAGCACGCGCGCGCGCTCGACGCCTGCTTCGCGCAGCACGTCTTCCTCGGTGGCGTCGCCGAGCACGGCGGAGAAGCCCTGCGCGGTGGCGGCGGCGCGGGCATCGGGGTCGCGGTCGATGACGACGACGGCGATGCGGTGGTGTCGCAGGTCCTCGGCGATCGCGCGGCCGACACGCCCGAAGCCGCAGACGATGGCGTGGTCACGCATCTTGTGCACTCTCCAACCGCTGCGCCGCCCGGCGAGGGCCGCGGCGATGTCGCCGGCGATCAGGCCCTCGACGGCGGTGACGGCGGTGTAGAACATCACGCCGACGCCAAGCAACACGTAGACCGCGGTGAAGGCCTTGCCGCTGTCGTCCAGCTGCATATCGGTGAGCTCGCCGACTGTGGTCAGGAGTATCACCGCGGCATAGGCCGCGTCGAGGGGGCGGTAGCCCTCGACGAGCGCATACCAGGCGATGCCGACGCCGAGCAGCAGCAGCAGGGCGGCGGCTGCCAGCAGCAGCCGCCGCGCAAGCGTCACAGGTCAGCGGCGAGCGGGTGGCGTCAGTGCGCCACCCGCTTGCGCTTGTGCGGCACGTAGTCGACGAGGATGTATTCGCCGAGCTTGTCCGGGGTGGTGTAGAAGACGCGGCCGCCGTTGATCTTGGCGAGCTGGTTCTCGAACTCCTTCTGGTAGTGGTTGCGGTCCAGCATG
>CAMDBZ010000125.1 GCA_945889565.1 Thermoflexus hugenholtzii JAD2
CGTGTGGTACTCGTCGATGCGGTCCGGCAGGTCCGCCAGCAGCTGCTCGACGGCCGGGTAGAACTCCGGCGGCGGGTCGAAGGCGACGCCGCCGATGCGCATGTAGTTCGTGGTCAGGCGCGCGCCACAGGTCATCTCGAACAGGTCGAGAATCTTCTCGCGCTCGCGGAACATGTAAAGCAGCGGCGTCTGCCACGCGCCGGCGTCCGAGACCAGCGTCCCGTTCGCCATCGCGTGGCTCGCGATGCGCTGCAGTTCGGCGAAGATCACCCGCAGGTACGACGCCCGCTCCGGCACCTCGACGCCCGCGAGCAGCTCGACGGCCAGGCAGTAGCCGAGGTTGTTCGACATCGCCGCGAGGTAGTCCGTGCGGTCGGTGAACGGGATGTTCTGGGTGTAGGTGCGCTCCTCGGCGAGCTTCTCCATCGAACGGTGCAGGTAGCCGACGACCATGTCGACGTCCGTGAGGCGCTCGCCGTCCATGACCACGCGCAGGCGGAACACGCCGTGCGTGGACGGATGCTGCGGCCCGATGTTGAGGACGTACGGGTCGCTGGCGGTGGTCATCGCTGCTGCCGCCCTGCCGCCTCGAACGGGAACCCGGGCAGGCCCGGGTGGTGCCCACCGATCTGCAGGAAGTCCTTGCGCAGCGGGAAGCCGGGGTAGCCTTCCCACAGGAACAGGCGGCGCAGGTCCGGGTGGCCTGTGAAGCGAACGCCCATCAGGTCGAAGACCTCGCGCTCCTGCAGCAGCGCGCCGCGGTAGACCGGGTAACAGCTCGGCAGCTCCGGCTCGATGTAGTCGTCGACGCGGGCGTGCACGACGATCTGGTGGTTCCGGTCCAGCGACTGCAGGTGGTACACGATCTCGAAGTAGTCGTAGCGGTCGACGCCGCAGAGGTTCGACAGCTGCGCGGCGTCGAGCGCCGGGTCGTCGCGCAGCCAGCGCAGCGCCTCGACGATGCTGCCGGGCGCGATGTCCAGCCACTCGCCGTTCGCGCCGGCGACCGCCGCCGGCAAGGCCTCGCCGAGGCGGGCGGCCACGTCGTTCCCCGCGAGCTGGCGCGGGCCGCGCGGCACTAGCGCCACTCCAGCGCGCCGCGCCGCCACGCGTAGCCGAGCCCGAGCGCGAGCACGCTGACGAACAGCACGGCCTCGAAGTACGCGGCCCAGCCGAGCCCCGCGAACACCGTGGCCCACGGGAAGAGGAACACCACCTCGACATCGAAGATCACGAACGCCAGCGCGACGATGTAGTAGCGGGCGTTGAAGCGGCCCCACGAGCTGCCCTCAGCTTCGACGCCGCACTCGTAGGTTGCGCGCTTGATCGGGTCGGGGTGCTCCGGCCGCAGCCGCAGCCGGTAAAAGAGGTACGAGGCGGCCAGCGGGATGGCGGGAAACAGCAGCGCAAAGCCGAGCAACACGCCCACACGCCCGAACTGCTCAGGGATCACGCTGCGTCCCCCCGTGGCAGGCTGCGGTTCGGCGTGCCGGGACGGTTGTAGCACGGGCCTCTACTGGCCGCAACGAATCCAGGTCGGCGGGCGGTGACGGTGGGGCGGCGGCCGGTGCGCGGTCGCCGTTCAGTCCTCGGCGCCGAGGACCTCGGCGCGATGGACCTCCATCAGCTGGAAATCATAGCCATCGCGATGCACGGCGCGCACGAAGCGGAAGCCGGCGCGCGTGAAGGCGGCCTGGGCGCGGTGGTTCCAAGAAAGCGTATGCAGGTACACGCGCTGCAGGCCCCGCTCACGGAAGAGGTAGAGCAGCATCGTGGCGACGGCATCCGTGCCGAAGCCGCGCGACCAGTAGTCGCGGTCGCCGATCGTAATGCCCAGCTCCGCCTCCTGGCGGACCGGGTCGTAGCCGTAGTACATCACGTTGCCGATGTGCCGCCCGCTCTCGCTGTCCTCGATGGCGAAGGAGCGACGGTACATCGAGGGCGACTGCAGCTCGTCGCTCAGCGTGGCGGCGAAGGCGCGGAAGGACATCGAGATGGGGCGCGCGGCGTCGTAGGCGGCGAGCTCGGTGTCGAGCCGCCACTCGTAGTCGCGGCGGGCGTCGTCCGCCTGCTTCTCGCGCAGGGTCACGAGCTGGCCGGTCGCGAACACGGTGGGCTTGGTGCTGGTCACGTGGCGGCGTCCGCGTGGTCGGCGGCAGGAGCGGGCTGCTCGCCGCGGAGCTCCGGCGGTGCGTCAGCGCTCGCGGCCGCGATCAGCGTCGCAGCACGCTCGACGATAGAGCGCTCATTCGCGTACGACATGCGCGCGGTCGCCTCCCGGATGTCGATCCACGTCACCAGATCGTACTCCTCGTCGTGAAGCGTGAGATCGCCGCCGATCGGCTCCATCAGGAAGTGATGCACGACCTTGCGCACGCGCACCCCCTCCTGTGGGAGCGCGAACCAGTAGCGAACGCTGCCGATGCGCTGCGCGATGGCGACCTCGAGGCCGGTCTCCTCGCGCACCTCGCGCAGTGCCGTCTGCTCGATGCTCTCCGCGGACTCGGGCGTGCCCTTCGGCAGCGCCCACAGCCGCTGCGCAGCCCGCCCGACGAGCACCACCTCGACGCGCGCTCCGCGGCGCCGGTACACGACACCGCCGGCGGAAGTCGCGGCGCGGACGGGCAGGCGGCGGGCGGCGGGCCGGGTCATCGCTGCCACCATAGCTCGACGGCGCGCAGGCTGCGCGGGCGTGCTCCGGAGGCGCGCTGGTGCGCTCGCGGCGCGCCGTCAGTCCTCGTCGAGGCTCGCAGGGTCGAGCGAGTCGAGGCGGGCTTCGGCAAGGGCGCGGCGGGCGGCGTCGCGGAGATCGGGGTCGTGCTGGGCGATGCGGATGAGCACGGCCTCGGCCGCCTCGCCCGCGATCTCGCCCAGCGCGGCGACGGCCGCGAGGCGCACCTCCTCCTCGGCGTCGTCCGCGAGCTCGGCGAGCGGTGGCACGGCGTCCTCGAGCAGCAGCTGGCCCGCGGCGGTGGCCGCCGCGGCGCGCGTCTCCACGTCGTCGTCGGCGAAGTGGTGCAGCAGGATCGGCAGCCAGTCGTCCGAGGCGTGGCGGCCCATCGCGCGCACCGCAGCCAGGCGCATGCGCGCCGCGCCCACCTCGTAGTGCTCGGCGATGAGTTCGGCGACCCACTCGTCGGAGTGGGCGCCCAACGCCTCGAGGGCGCGCCCGCGCACCTCGTCCTCCTCCGACGCGTCCTCGACCGTGTCGCGCAGCGTCTCCGCGAGATGCTCGGCGGCGTCCTCCGACAGCAGCCCGAACTCCATGGTGACCACGAACTGGCCGAGCACGGTGGCCGTCTCGCCGCGGACGCTCGCCTCGCCGTCGGTGCGCAGGAGGTCGGTGAGCAGGCGCATCACCTCCTCCGTCTCCTGCTCCCAGAGGCCGCGCACGGCCAGGATGCGCGTGGCGGGGTCGGCGTCGCGCAGCGCGGTCAGGTGCACGCGGTGGAAGTCCAGCGTCGCGTCGTTGGTGGCGAGGTGCTCGAGCGAGGCCAGGAGCTCGCGGCGCCGCGGCGGCTCGAGCGCCGGCCACAGGGCGATCAGCGCGCGCACCGTCGCTTCGTCGGGCGAGGCGAGCACGCCGAGGTCCTGCTGCGGGATCGGCTGCTGCGGGTCGCGGAGCGCGGCCAGCACCGCCGCGACCGCAGCAGGCGAGGGTGGCCGCGCTTCAAGCGGATCGTCGAGCGGATCGTCGCGGGCGGCGTCGTCGGTCACGCGGGGGCTCCTCGGCGTTGCGGGCGCGGGGCGCGGTGGTCGCTCGCGCTCAGTGTAGCGAAGACGGGGCGTGCTCCGGCTTGGGGTCGCGCTGCAGCAGCGCGGTCACCGCCGCGAGCGGGGTCACGCCGCCGAAGAGGATGCCGTGCAGGCCCTCCGCGATGGGCAGCTCGACGCCGAGCGAGCGCGCCAGGCGCAGCGCGGCGGGCGTGGTCGCGGCGCCCTCGGCGGTCCCGCCGACCTGCTGCAGCGCCTCGGCCAGCGAGTGGCCGCCCGCTAGCAGCTCGCCGAGGCGGCGGTTGCGGGCGAGCGGGCTGTACGAGCTGGCGATCAGGTCGCCGACGCCCGCCAGCCCCTGCATCGTGAGCGGGTCGGCGCCGGCCGCCACGCTGAGCCGTGTCATCTCGGCGAGCCCGCGCGTGATGATGGCTGCCTTGGCGTTGTCGCCGTAGCCAAACGCATCGACCATGCCGGCGGCGATCGCGATCACGTTCTTGAGCGCGCCGCCGAACTCCACGCCCACGATGTCCTCGCTCGTGTAGACGCGGAACGCCGCGCTGTGGAACGCGGCGCGCAACGCCTCCAGCGGCGCGTCGCGCGAGGCGATCACGGTGGTGCCGGGCAGTCCGGCCGCGACCTCCCGCGAGAGATTGGGGCCGGACAGCGCGGCGACCGGGCGGCCGGGGAGCGCGTGCGCGAGCAGCTGCGACATGCGCAGGCCGCTCTCGATCTCGATGCCCTTGGCCGCGGACAGCAACGTGGCGTGCGCCGGCACCGCGCCGGCGAGCGCGGCGGCGTTGGCCGCCAGCGTCTGCGCCGGCACGGCGAAGCAGACGAGCTCGGCGCCGGCGAGGGCGGCGTGCTCCCCGCGCACGTGCAGCGCCTCCGGGAAGCGCACGCCGGGCAGCCGGCCCACGTGCTCGCGCGCGGACTCAAGCGCGGCCGCCTCGGCGGGGGTGCGCGCGAGCAGCGTCGCGTCGAGGCCGTTGCGCGCGAGCAGGATCGCGAGCGTCGTGCCCCAGGCGGTGGCGCCGACGACGGCCGCGCGGCGGATCGGCTGCGCGGTCACGTGCCGCGCGATGAGCGCCGGACGCCGCCCTGGCCGAGCTTGGGCTCGGTGCCGGCGAGCAGCCGGCGCAGGTTCGAGCGGTGGTTGACCTCCACAGAGAGCGTGACGGCGACGCCGTACAGCAGGTACGCGGGATCCAGCCGGCCGCTCGCCACGAGCGCGACGAGCATAGCGAGGCCGACGAGCATGCCGGTCATCGACATGACCGAGACGTAGCGCGTGACGGCGAGCACGGTCGCGCCGGTGACGAGCAAGGCGAGCGCGGCCAGCGGGGCGATCGCGACGAAGGCGCCGAACGACGTCGCCACGCCACGCCCGCCACGGAAGGCGGCGAACAGCGGCCACGTGTGCCCCACGACCGCGCCGGTGCCGCCGAGCGACGCCGCCCACGGGTCGTCCAGCAGCCAGTGGCCGACGAGCACGGGCAGCGCGCCCTTCGCGATGTCGATGCTGAGCACGATGGCCGCGGCGCCGAGCCCGAGCGTGCGGAGCGTGTTGGTGAAGCCGGTCTTGCCGGACCCGAACTCGCGCACGTCGACGCCCCGGTAGATGCGGCCGACGAGCAGACCGGCTTGCAGCGAACCCAGCAGATAGCCGCCCAGCAGCAGCAG
>CAMDBZ010000126.1 GCA_945889565.1 Thermoflexus hugenholtzii JAD2
CACTGTGGGTGGGTGAAGTCGGTGTCGAGGCCGACGAACAGCGGCGCGTCGGCGGGGACGAGCCGGGCGGCCGAGAACTCGGTGGCCTCGGCGCCCCGGCGGCCGAGGTAGAGCACGCCCGCGGTCACCACCACCGCGACCACGGCGAGCAGCGCGGCCATCGCCACCTGCTGACGAAGTGCAAGACGCACGGCGCGGCTCCCTCCGGCGTACGCGGCGGCTCGGCGGAGCGCCGCAGGCTCATGGTATCGGGGACCCATACCCCCGCGCTCGGGGGGAACCCCTACGCCGGCGGTGCGAACGTACGTCGGTCGCGACAGGTGACGCCCGCGCAGGAGCCGGGCGGGGCGAGCCGGACTCAGCGAGCGCCGGTCTTGGAGGTGAGCGAGCAGGCCGGGCCGGTACCGCTCCCCGCCCCCTGGAAGGTGCAGCGCGCTGTGAACGATTCGGCCGTGATGTCGACGGCGATGAGCGGGCTGCCGTGCGCCGGGTCCGTCCGGTGATTGCAGTCGCCGCTCCGCCCGAGCTCCCTGTTTCCCAGACCGCCCGTGACACCAACCACCTGTTCGCGGTGGTCCCAGGCGTAGCGGTTGCGATTCGGCGTGGCCGTGCCGCATGTCGCCCCGGACCACGTGTAGGTGATGGTCTCGCGCGGCGGCGCCCCCTCGACCTCGACGACGTACTCGGTGACGACCTGGCCCGCGGTGGAGACGATCGACCGCACGGAGACGGCGGCTGCTGCCACGGTCGAGGTGGCGGTCGGCGCCTGCGAATGGGCCACGGTCTGCCCGTCATCGCCGCCGCCGGCGAGCCAGAAGCCAAGGCCCGCCACGACCAGCAGGGCCGCCAGCGCCGCCAGCGCCGCCAGCCGAGGGTGGTGTATGCCGAGCAGGAAGAGCCCCAGGAGGCCGGTAAGCTTCTCCCACAGCCATACCCAGGGCATCTTGGTCGGCCGCTTGTCGCCTTCAGCCGTGATCAGTCCGACCTTGTGCTGCGCGAGCAGCCAGCGCTGCGTCAGCGGGTCAACGCTCGCGAGCTTCGCGGCTTCCTCGGGGGTCTGGCCGCCTCGCAGATGCCCCCGGAACGTGCGGCCCACCAGGGCGAGCGCCAGCCCCGTCGCGCCCTGGATGAACGCGGCGAGGGCAGCCGCTACCGCGCGAAGCGCTTGCTTGGCCTTGTCTGGCAGCGGCAGGTTGTCCGGGATGACCATGATCAGGGCGAGCGCCAGATCGGCGTACGTGTCCGCGTTGAGCGAGTCCGGGTTCTGCTGCGCGTCCTTGATGCGCTGGGTCAGTCCGTCGAGCTGCTCGGCGAGCTCCTCGGCCTGCTCGACGCCTTCCTCGACCGCCTCGATCGCCTCCTTGACCGCCTCGACGGCCTCCTCGAGTTCCTTCAGCTGCTCGGCGTAGTTCGCGTCAGGCATCGCGGCCCCTACTTCAGCAGAAGGGTAGCAAACGCTATCAACTGCTGCGCGAGGGCGCCGCGAGGCGTCGCGACGAGCCCAGATCGTGCGGGCCGCCCATCGTACCGGCGCTCGGCAGCCGGCCCAGCGCGACAAGCGCGCGGCGCAGCGCGGCGGCGATGCGGGCGTGCCCGCGTGCGAGCGTGCGGCGGGCGCGCTCGATGCGCGCGCGGTCGTGGGGGGTGAGCAGGCCGGCGGCCGCGGCGGCGGCCAGTTCGTCGTCGTCCTCCCATGTCGCGACGCCGTCGCGCACCCAGAGGTCCAGTAGCAGGTCCGTGTAGCGCACCTCGCCCGGCACGCCGAGCGCGACGTCGCGAACCACGTCGAAGCGGACGGCCACCAGACGGCCTGTGCGCGGGCGGACCATGTAGTAGCAAAGGTACGGCCGGCGCGGCCAGAACCAACCGTACGAATCGACGGGCCCGCCGGCGTCGCGGAAGCGGTAGCAGGCGACGAGCGCGGCGGGCGGGCGCGCGACGAGCTCGCAGGCGAAGCGCGCCTCGGAGCCGTCGAGGCGGCGCTTCACCTCGACGATCGGGACGATGGGGACGGCGCGCGTCACGGCCCGGGCTCGAGTGCGAGCCAGGCGAGCGCGGGCGGGCGGCCGTCGCCGCCGGGGTCGAACGCCACGACGGCGCGGCGGCCGAGCGCGCCGACGTCGAGCGGGCCGCTCGAGCCGGGGGCGAGCCGCAGCACCAGCGCGCGCCCATCGACGTCCAGCGTGAGCCGCTGGGCGCGCGTGTCGATCGCGGTGACGGTGCCGCGCGCGCGCTGCTCGCCGGCCCAGCGCGCGCGCCGGCCGCCGCTGTCACCGTGCAGCGAGTGCACGCCGCCCAGCGCGTCGCGGAGCACCACGCGCAGGCCGGGGGTGGCCACCTGGGCGCACGTCTCGCCGGGCTTCGCGACGCCGAGGCACGTGTCCGGCCACGTCGTCGCCTCGACGGCGACGAGCGCGAGGTCGCGCGCGGGCAGCGCGAGCCACTCCGCGAGCTGCTCCAGCGCGCGCGCGACGGCGGCCTCCGGGGAGGCGTCGGGGGCGGTGGGGGCCAGCGCGGTGCTCGCGGCGGTGGCGGGGAGCGTGGGCACCGGCGTCGCCACCGTCGACGGCGTCGCGGCCTGCTCGGAGGCGCCGAGCGGGTTGCGCGGCGGCGGCGCGCTGGCGCCGCAGGCGGCGAGCAGTGCGAGCAGCGTCGCGGCGAACGCCGCCGGGCCGCGCGCGAGCACACACCGCGGTCGCCTGAGCGCCATGCGTGCTCCTGTCGCTGTTCTGTCCGCCCGGCTCCGGACCGGGCGGGGGGGCTGCGCACCGGGCAGGATTGGGCGACCGTCCGCGCGCCGGCGAACCGGTGCTGCGCCGGCCGGCCAGCCTGCGGGTGCTTCGCGAGGCCCTACGGTATGATCGCGCGGGCCCGGGCTGGTGGCCATGCATGCTGCAACGATGTGCGCCGGCTGCGGGCGCTGGACGCGCCGGCGCCGGGCGCGCAACGCTGGGCGACGGGGAGCGACGATGCCTGCAACCGTAGTCATAGGCGGGCAATGGGGCGACGAGGGCAAGGGCCGCGTCGTGGATTTCTTTGCACGCGACTGCTCCGTGATCGCGCGCTACTCCGCGGGCAGTAACGCGGGGCACACGATCGTCAACGAGCGCGGGCGGTTTGCGCTGCACCTGGTGCCGGCGGGCATCTTCTACGGGCAGAAAGTTTGCATCATCGGCAACGGCGTGGTGATCCACCCGCAGGCGCTGGTCAACGAGATCGCGATGCTGGAGGAGCGCGGGGTGGACACCTCGCAGCTGCTGGTCAGCAACCGCGCGCACGTCGTGATGCCGTGGCACCCGGTGATCGACCGGCTGGACGAGCAGCTGCGCGGCGAGCACGCCATCGGCACGACGGGCACGGGCACCGGCCCGGCGTTCGTCGACAAGGCCGGCCGGCTCGGCATCCGCACGGTCGACCTGGTCACGCCGGGGGCGCTGGAGCAGAAGCTGCGCTTCGTGCTGGACTACAAGAACGCGGTGATCACGAAGCTCTACGGCGGCGAGCCGCTGCGCTACAAGGCCGTGCGCGACGAGTGTCGCGAGTTCGGCGAGCTGCTGCGCCCGTATATCGCGGACACCGCCGCGGTGGTGCAGGACGCCGAGGAGCGCGGCGAGCAGCTGCTGCTGGAGGGCGCGCAGGGAGCGCTGCTGGACCTGGACAGCGGCACGTACCCGTACGTGACCTCGTCCGTGCCGGCATCGATCGCGGCCGGGGCGTGCATCGGCGTGGGGCTGGGCCCGCGCGCCGTCGCGCGGGTGGTCGGCGTGTACAAGGCGTACCAGACGCGCGTCGGCCACGGGCCGATGCCGACGGAGCTGTTCGACGCCGATGGCGACGCGCTGCGCGAGCACGGCCGCGCGCAGGGCACGGGGGAGTACGGCACGACCACCGGGCGGCCGCGCCGCTGCGGCTGGTTCGATGGCGTGCTCGCGCGGTATACCGCGCGCCTGAACGGCGTGAGCTCGGTGGCGCTGACGCGGCTCGACGTGCTCGCGCAGTTCGACCGCGTGAAGATCTGCACGGGCTACGAGCTCGGCGGGCAGCGCGTGGACACGCTGCCCGGGGCGCTCACGGAGATGACGGCGCTCGAGCCGATCTACGAGGAGCTGCCGGGGTGGCGCGAGGAGATCTCGCACGTGCGCACGTTCGGCGACCTGCCGCCGGCGGCGCGCCGCTACGTGCAGCGGGTGGAGCAGCTGCTCGGCGTGCCGGTGGACATGATCTCGGTGGGGCCGGAGCGCGAGCAGGCGATCGTCACGCGCGACATCTTCGGCGGCTCGCTCTAGCATTCGCCCCGGCACTGAAGGGATTCGACGCTGGACACGATCTCGCTCTCGCTCCACGTGCTGCTCGCGGCGACGCTCGTCGGGCCGCAGCTGCTGCTCTTCTACGCCGTGGTGCCCTCGACGTGGCTGATCGAAGACGAGGCGCTGCGCCGGCGCGTGACGATGGTGGTTACGCGGCGCTTCGGCACGATGACCGTGGTGGCGCTCGTCGGGCTGCTCGTGACCGGGCTGTACCAGTTCTACAACGACGCGATCGTCCCGCAGCCGGTCCAGGACTCCATGGTGGACTACCGCTGGGGGCTGATCTTCATGACGAAGATGACGCTGCTGGTGGTGCTGGTCGCGCTGATCGGCGTGCACGGCGCCGTGTTCGGGCGGCGCGTCCGCCACGTGTCCGAGGCGGTCGAGCGCGGGGAGGCCGCGCCGGGGGCGCTCGAGCAGGCGCGCAAGGCGTCGTTCCTGTTCTCGACGCTGCTGCTGCTCGTCTCCATCGCGCTGCTGTTCCTCGGAGCGACGCTGGGCCACCACGCGTACTCGCTGCAGCCGTCGTAGCGGGGCGCGGCGGGCTACGCTCGTGGCCGCCCTGCGCACGCTCCCGGACCTGCTGCGGCCGGGCCTGCGCGTGGTGTTCGTGGGCATCAACCCGGGAGCCGAGTCCGCGCGGCAGCAACACTACTACGCGCATCCCGGCAACGGCTTCTGGCCGGCGCTCGCGGCGAGCGGCCTCGCCGGCCCCGCGATCGGCGCGCCCGGGGCCGTGCTCCGCCCTGAAGACGACCGCGCGATGCCCGCGCGCGCAGGCATCGGCTTCACCGACGTGGTGAAGCGCGTCGAGACGGACTCGAGCCGCGTGACGGACGCGGAGCTGCGCGCGGCGCTGCCGGCGTTCCGCGCGCGCATCGCCTACGCGCGCCCGCAGGCGGTCTGCTTCGCGACCACGCGGGGGTTCCGCGCGTGCTTCCCCGGTGGCGGCGGGCCCGGCCGCTGGGGGCACCAGCCGTCCGTGCCCGCGGCGGCGCTGTCCGGCGCGGCGGTGTGGCTGATGCCATCGACGTCCGGGCGTGCGGCCGCGTATCGGCCG
>CAMDBZ010000127.1 GCA_945889565.1 Thermoflexus hugenholtzii JAD2
GGCGCTGATCGCGGCGAACCCGGAGACCGCGATCACGTTCGCGTTGCCCGCGGGCGTGATGCCGCCGCTCGAGCTCGGCGCCGCGCGCGACGACGCGGGCCACTGGCGCATCGCCAGCAGCGAGCCCACGCGCGACCTGTACGCGCTGACACGCTGGGCGACCGAGCAGGCGCTCGCGCTCGACGCGCTCGACGTGCGCCGCCCCTCGCTCGAGGACGTGTACCTGCAGCTGACCGCGGACACCGCAGCTGCGGTGTCCGCCGAGGCCGCCCCGCGCGCCGCGGCCGGGCGTCGCGGCAGGCGCTCGTGAGCGCGCTGGGTGCGGCGCTGCGCCAGGTGCGCTACGAGAACCGCGCGTTCTGGCGCAACCCCCCCGCCGCCTTCTTCACCTTCGTGTTCCCGCTGATCTTCCTCGTGATCTTCAACCTGATGTTCGGCAACGAGGAGATCACCATCGCCGGCGGCGCAACGGCGAGCGGCTCCACGTTCTACGTGCCGGCGATCGTCGCCATGTCCGTCGTCAACTCGTGCTTCACGGGGCTCGCGATGAGCCTGACGGTCGCGCGTGACGGCGGCCTGCTCAAGCGCACGCGCGGCACGCCGCTGCCGGTGTGGGCGTACTTCGCGGGCCGCGTGCTGCACGTCACGCTGGTGATGCTGCTGCTCGTCGTGATCGTGACGGCGGCCGGCGCGCTCGCCTACGAGGTCGATGTGCCGACGCGCACGCTGCCCGCCGCGCTCGTGGCGCTGCTCGTCGGGGGCGCCGCGTTCTGCGCGCTCGGCTTCGCGGTGTGCACCGTCGTCCCAAACGCCGAGGCCGCGCCTGCCGTCGTCAACGCGATCGTGCTGCCGCTCCTGTTCATCTCGGACGTGTTCATCCCGCCCGACAACGCGCCCACGTGGCTCACCGACGTGGCGAACGTGTTCCCGGTGCGCCACCTCTCGGTCGCGCTGCAGGCGGCCTTCAACCCGTTCGAGCGCGGCTACGGCTTCGAGTGGTTCGACCTTGCCGTGGTCGCCGCGTGGGGCGTGCTCGGCGCGGCGATCGCGCTGCGGCGCTTCAGCTGGGAGCCGCGTCGCTAGGGCGTCATCCGCTACGCGCGCAGCAGCACGTCCACCATCATCGCGAGGAACAGCAGCCCGAGGTACGTCGTCGAGTAGCGGAACAGCCGCATCGCGCGCGCGGTCGACGGCGCGAAGTACAGCCGCGCGGCGAGCCCGACAAAGCCGACGCCCCCCACGAGCGCGGTTACGATGTACGTCCACTCCAGCCGCGCCACCGGCGCGAACAACAGCGTCAGCGCGGCGACCGCGATCGACCATACGAGGATCTGCAGGCGCGTTTCGTCGGCGCCGCGCACCACGGGCAACATCGGCACGCCTGCTGCGCGGTAGTCCTCCTCCAGCACGAGCGCGAGCGCCCAGAAGTGCGGCGGCGTCCACCAGAACACCAGCACGAACATGAAGAACGGCACCACGCTGCCGAGGTCGCCCGTCACCGCCGCCCAGCCGATCAGCGCCGGCGCCGCCCCCGCCGCCCCGCCGATGACGATGTTCTGCCAGGTGCTGCGCTTCAGCCAGTACGTGTACACCACCACGTAGAACGCGATCGCGCCGAGCGCCAGCAGCGCCGCGAGCCCGTTGACCGTGAGCACCAGCCAGCCACCGGCGAGCGCGCTGAGCACGAGCCCGAAGCGCGCGGCCTGCAGCGGCGCGACGGCGCCCGTCGGCAGCGGCCGCTGCTGCGTGCGCCGCATGCGTGCGTCGATGTCGCGGTCGAGGTACTGGTTGATCGCGTTCGCGCCGCCCGCGGCCAGCATCCCGCCGACGAGCGTCGCCACCACCAGCCGCGTCGAGGGCCAGCCCTCCGCGGCCAGCACCATCGCGGGCACGGTGGTCACCAGCAGCAGCCAGATGATGTTCGGCTTCGTCAGCGCGATGTACGCGCGCAGCGCCGGCCACAGCGCCGCCCAGAGTGCCCCCGGGCCGCGTGCGGCGGCGGCCGTCAGTGCGTCACGCATGTGCGCCCGCTCTCCGCTCGCGTGCGGCGCTTGCGCGCGCCGCCTGGGGCGCGTAGCGCGCGACGACCGCGAGCAGCACGAGCAGCGCCCAGATCGCGCTGCCCAGCGCGAGGTGCGCGACGCGCGGCCACTCCGCGAAGTTCGCCCAGATGTTGGCCGCGCCGACGACGATTTGCAGCCCGTACAGCCCGACGAGCGCGAGCGCCGCGCGCCGCTCGAACTGGGTCGCGTCCGGGAGGTGGAACCAGCGATGCCCCACCCACGCGACCGCCGCGCCGCCCGCGACCACCACGATGCGGTGCAGCCAGTGGATGTGCTGCTCGCGCGCACCATCGAGGAACGGGCGCAGCGCTTGCGGGCAGTCGGGCCAGCCGACGCACGCGGTCGTGGCGCCGCCGCCGACCACGTACGCGCCGGACAGCAGCACGAGGTAGGTGATGAGCGCGCCCGCGAGCGTGACGCCCACCACCGCGCTGCGCCGCCTGTCGGCCGCACGCACGCGCTCCGGCCCGAGCAGCGCGAGCGTGGCGAGCGCCGTCAGCACGGCGAGCAGCAGTAGCGCCGTCGCGAGGTGGAGCGTCACGATCTCCGGTGGCAGCTCGCGCTCCACCGTGACCTTGCCGAGCCACGCCTGGAACGCGAGCAGCGGCAGCGACCCGAGTGCAAGCCAGCGCAACGCACGGTCCCCGCCGCGCTGCCGCAGCGTCACCCACGCCGTCGCGAGCACGAGCAGCCCGACGATGCTCGCGGCCGTGCGATGCGAGTACTCGATGATGGCGGTCTTCTCCAGCGGCGGGTGCCAGTTGCCGTGGCAGAGCGGCCAGTCCGGGCAGCCGAGCCCGGAGCCTGTCGTGCGCACCACCGCGCCGATGGCGATCAGCGCCAGCGTGGCGCCGACGGTGGCGGCCGCCAGGGCCGGGTAACGCAGCGATCCCCCGCGCACGCTGCGCATGCTACGCGCTCCTCGCCGTGCATTCATGCGCTGCGTATGGTCGCCCGCGGCGGGCCGGCGTGCGCGTGTTCACTCGGCGCCCCGTTCCGGGCTCGGAGCGCGACCGGCGGTGGGGCGCGACGGCTCGCCGGGGCCACGGCTGGGCTCCGGCGCCGCGTCCCCGGCCTCGGCCAGACGCTCCTCGAGCCGCTCGAGCTCGCGCGTGACCGCGCGCAGCCGCGCCTGCAGCCACAGCAGGTAGCCGAACAGCCCCGCCCAGAACACCGCGAACCCGGCGAACAGGTATTCCAGGTGGTCCACTACTCGTCCTCCCGCCGGTCCATGGCGATGCGCAGCGCCGCTGTCCGCTGCGCCAGCTGCTCAGTAGCGGCGCGCAGCGCGATCAGCCACAGCGCGAGCAACACCACCGCGACCACGCCGACGGCCAGCACGGCGAGCATCGAGTTCGGCAGCGCCTGGTCGCCGGGCAACCGCAGCACGATCGGCTGCGGATGCAGCGTGCGCCACCAGCGCACCGACATGTTGATGATCGGGATGTCGAGGAACGCCACCACCGCGAAGATCGCCGCGAAGCGCGCGGCCTGCTCGTCGTGCTCGTCGGCCAGGCCGCGCGCGAGCAGGTAGCCCCCGAACAGCAGCAGCAGCAGCAGCGTGCTGGTCAGCCGCGCGTCCCACGCCCACCAGACGCCCCAGATCGGCCGCCCCCAGATCGCGCCGGTGGCCAGCACGAGCGCCGTGAACAGCACGCCGACGCCCGCCGACGCGCGCGCGACCGCGTCCGCGCGCAGATCGCGCCGCCACAGCACCGCGAGTGACGCGACGAACGTGATGCTGTACGCCGTGTACATCGCCAGCGCCGCCGGCACGTGGATGTAGAACAGCCGCTGCACCTCGCCCTCCACCGCCTCGCGCGGCGCGACGATCACCGCGCCGACGATCAGCGCCAGCATCGCGACGCCGGTGAGCGGCGGCAGCACCACCCAGCGCGCCGCGTAGCTCGCGAGCACCAGCCGGCGCACTGTGCTCATCGCTCCACCGCCAGCGGAAACAGCAACGCGCTGCCGGCCGCGCTCCACGCGGTGAACACCACCAGCAGCAGCAGCCACGGCGCATCGCCGTGCGGCAGGTCCAGCGCCGCGCCGGTTGCGCGCACCCCGCCGATCAGCAGCGGCATCAGCAGCGGCAGCGCGAGCACCGGCAGCAGCACCTCGCGTGAGCGTACGCGGCTGCCGAGCGTCGCGAGCAGCAGCGTCAGGCTCACGTAGCCCGCCGCGCCCAGCGTGGTGAGCAGCAGCAGCTCCGGCGTGAGCAGCCCCACGTTGAACAGCACCGTCGCGAGCGCCAGCATCGCCACGTCGATGGCGAGCAGCGCGCAGAAGTACGCGACGAGCTTGCCCACGTACAGCGTCGTGCGCGGCACCGGCGCGAGCAGCAGCGCGTCGAGCGTGCCCTGCTCCGCCTCGTCGGCGAACGCGCGCCCCAGCGCGACCACGCCCGCGAACAGGAACGTGACCCACAGCACCCCAGGCAGCAGCGGCCGCACGTCGTCCGTGACGAGGTCGAACGCGAACGCGTACGTGAGCACGCTGAGCGTCGCGAAGGTCGCCGCTGCGAGCCAGCTCGCGCGCCGCCGCCACAGCAGCCGCAGGTCCTTCCCCAGCACCGCGCGCGTGGCGTCGAGCCCCGCGCCGTGCAGCAGCGCGCCGCGCTGCCCCGTGTCGTGCAGCCCCGTATCGTGCAGTGGGGCGTCGTGCAGCGCCCGCTCGTCGTTCACGTGCGCACCGTGGCGAGCGGCTCGCCCGCGCTCACTCGGTCCGCGGCCGCGCCCGCCGCGGCCCCGCTCGCGGCCCCGCTCGCGACGATGCGCCCGCGCTCGCAGTGCAGCGCGCCGTCCGCCCAGCGCGCCACGCGATCGAGGCGGTGCGTCGCCGCGAGCACGGTCACGCCCGGCGCGCACAGCATCAGCTCGTCGAGCAGCGCGAGCCCCTCCGCGTCGAGGCCCGTTTCCGGCTCGTCGAGCAGCAGCACCGCCGGCCGGTGCACGAGCGCGCGCGCGATCGCCAGCCGCTGGTGGTACCCACGCGACAGCACCGCCGTCGGCTCATCGCGACGCCGCCACAGCCCGACCGCGCGCAGCAGTTCCTCGACGCGTGCGGCCGCGTCCGGTACGCCGTAGAGCCGCGCGAAGAAGCGGAGGTTCTCGATTGGGCTCAGCGCTTCGTACAGCATCGGGCGATGCGTCAGCACCCCGATCCGCCGCCGCAGCGCGGCCGGGGCGCCGTCCACCGCGCAGCCCGCCACGCTCGCGCTCCCGCTCGATGCCGTCGCGAGCGTGGAAAGCACCGCCAAC
>CAMDBZ010000128.1 GCA_945889565.1 Thermoflexus hugenholtzii JAD2
TCGCGACGGATGTCCCCGAACTTAGGCCGCCCGTACCAGTACCATCGGCCACCTTCACGGTCAACCACCCGGCCCCAACACAAGCGGCGATGGAGCATGCGCGGCGCTCGCGCTCGCGTACACTGGCGTGCGATCTGCGGCGCGGGAACGGGAACATGTCCTGGCAACGCCGGCCTCTGATGCCAAGCCGATGGTGACCCGCCGCTTCGTGGTGGCCGGCATCGTCGCCGCGTTCGCGCTGGCGCTCGCCGTCGTGGGGGTGCTCGCGGCGGGGCTCGGACGCGACGCGAGCAGCGAGGCGCCGGCTGCGCCCGTGCCTGGCGCCGCGTCGGTCGGCGCGGCCGCCGACGCGTCGCTGACCACCTTCGCGGGCGAGCGCTTCCGCCTCCGCGACCACGCCGGAGGGCCCGTCTTCGTGTACTTCTGGGCGTCCTGGTGCGAGCCATGCAAGGCCGAGGCGCAGCTGATCCAGCGGCTCGCGCCGGAGTACCTGGCGCAGGGCTACACCTTCGTGGGCGTGAACATCTGGGACGGCGAGGCGGACGCGCGCGCCTTTGCGCAGCGCTACGGGCTCACCTTCCCGCTGGTCCGGGACGCGGACGGCGCGTTGTACCTCCCGCTGGCGGTCGAGCGGCTGCCGATGGCGTTCTTCCTCCGCCCCGGCCTCGAGATCGAGCGGCGGGTGCTGGGCGAGCTGCGCGAGCCCGAGCTGCGCGCGGCGCTGGCGAGCATCGGCGGCCGCTCGTGAGCGCGCACCTCGGCAGCCTGCTCGCCAGCCGCCGGGCGAAGCTCTTGGCCGTGCTCGCCGTCGCGAGCCTCGGCATCGGGGCGCTCGCCGTGCAGGCGGCGGGCTCGGCGGTCTCGTATTACGTCACGCCGGAGGAGTTCGCGACGCAGATGGACGGCCGCGAGGGCCGCTGGCGCGTCGGCGGACGCGTCGTCGAGGGCTCGGTGGTCGAGGCGCGCGGCCGCCCGGTCGCCTTCGCGATCGTCGGCGAGCACGGCGAGACGATGCAGATCAGCTACGACGGCGTGAAGCCGAACCTGTTCGGCCCCCGCGCCTTCGTCGTAGTCGAAGGCACCGCCGAGGGGCCGGGCCGGCTACGCGCCTCGTCCGTGATCATCAAGCACGAGTCCGAGTTCGTGACCGACGCCGACGATGCGTCGAACGCGCCATGAGCGTGCTCGCGGCGCTGGGGGCAGCGGCGCTGCTGGTGGCGCTGGGCGCTGCGGTGACCGCCGTGGGCGGCGCGCTGCTTGGCGCGCGGGCGCGACCCGGTGCGCTGGCGGCGGCGCGGCGAGCGCTGCTGGTGACGGCGGCGGCGATCACGGTCGCGGTCGGCGCGCTCGCGGTGGCGCTGCTGCGCGACGATTTCTCGCTGGCGTACGTCGCAGCGGTGTCCTCGCGCGAGCTCGACCCGCCGCTGAAGTGGGCGGCGCTGTACAGCGCGCAGGCGGGCTCGCTGCTGTTGTGGACGTGGCTGCTCTCGCTGTTCGTGGCGGTGTTCGCGTGGCGCACGCTGCCGGCGATCCCCTGGGGCGCGGCCCCGGCGACGGCGATCGCGGGGGCGCTGCTGGTGGCGTTCCTGGTGCCGGCCGTCGCGTTCGGGTCGGCGTTCACGGCGAGCCCGGTGACCCCGCTCGACGGGCGGGGGCTCAACCCGCTGCTGGTGGACCGCGGGATGCTGGTGCATCCGCCGTTCCTGCTGGCGGGCCTGGTCAGCACGGCGATCCCGTTCACGCTCGGCATGAGCGCGCTGGCAGCCGGGCGCGTCGACGGCGCGTGGCTGCGCGCGGTGCGCGGCTGGGCGCTGTGCGCGTGGCTGGTGCTGAGCATCGGCAACTTCCTCGGCGGGTGGTGGGCGTACACGGTGCTCGGCTGGGGGGGCTACTGGGGCTGGGACCCGGTGGAGAACTCGGCGCTGCTGCCGCTGCTCCCGCTCACCGCGTTCTTGCACTCGCTGCTGGTGCAGGAGCGGCGGGGCATGCTCAAGCTGTGGAACGTCGGACTGGTCGTGGCGGCGTTCGCGCTGGCGGTGTTCGGCACGTTCAACGTGCGCAGCGGGCTCGTCGAGTCCGTGCACTCGTTCGCGCGCTCGGACGTCGGCGGCTACTTCCTCGCCCTGCTCGCGGTCGTGATCGTAGGCGCAGGCGGGCTGATGGTGTGGCGCGCGCGCATGCTGCGTCCGGGGCACGATTTCGAATCGCTGCTCTCGCGGGAGAGCGCGCTCATCGTCAACAACTACCTGTTCCTGGCGATCACGCTGGTCGTCCTCGGCGGCACGCTGTTCCCGGTCTTCTCCGAGCTGTTCGACGGCTCGCGCATCACCGTCGGTCCGCCGTTCTTCAACCGCGTCGTGGGGCCGCTGCTGGTCGCGCTGGTGGTGCTGATGGCGATCGGCACGGTGCTACCGTGGCGGCGCGCGGCGGGCGCGACGCTCGCGCGCCGCTTCCGTGGTCCGCTCGTGGTGGCCGTGGGCGCGGCGATCGCGCTCGGCGCGGGGGGGATGCGCGACCCGTTCGCGCTGGCGGCCACGTGCGCAGCGGCGGTGCTGCTGTTCGTGACGCTGCGCGAGTTCGCGATCGGCGCGCGCGGCGTGCGCCGGGCGACGGGCGTCGCCTGGCCGGCCGCGCTCGCGGCGCTGTTCGAGCGCGATCAGCGGCGCTACGGCGGCTACCTCGTGCACGTCGGCGTGGGCGTGCTCGCGATCGCCATCGTCGGCTCGAACATCTACCAGCAGCAGATCCGCGCGACGGTCGCGCCGGGCGGGTCGTTCGAGGCAGGCGGGCGCACGCTCACCTTCGAGGGGCTGCAGGAGCGCGCGCCCGCCCGCAACGGCATCGACACCGAGGTGGTGGCGGCGTTGCGCGTCACGCGCGGGGGCGAGGAGCGCGCGCAGCTCGCGCCGGGGCGGCGGCTGTTCACCAACTTCCCGCAGCAGCCGACCTCGATCATCGCGATCGAGCACACCTGGCGGGACGACCTGTACGTGTTCGTGCAGGGCTGGGACGCGGACGGCGTGACGGAGTTCCAGGTGTTCGTGAACCCGCTGATGCCGTGGCTGTGGGCGGGGGCGGGCGTGTACATCGTGGGGGGGCTGCTCGCGTTCGTGCCGCTGCGCGCGCGCCCCGCGCTGGTAACGGCGCCGGCGCGCGAACCCGCGGCGGCGCGGAGCTAGCGGCGATGCGACGCGTGCCGCCGCTGTTCGTGGCGCTGCTCGCGGCCGTCCTGCTCGTGGCGCTGCTGCTCGCCGTGTGCGTCCTGCCCGCGCCGCGCGTGGTGGGCGCGCAATCGGTCGACAAGCAGGCGCTCTCCATTGAGCGGCAGCTCATGTGCCCGCAGTGCGTGAACCTGCGCCTCGACGTCTGCGACACGCAGCTCTGCCAGGACATGCGCGCTGAGATCCGCACACGCCTCGCGGCGGGCGAGTCCCCGGAACAGATCATGGCCATGTTCGAGCAGCGGTACGGCACGGGCGTGCTCGCGAACCCGCCCTACCGCAGCTTCCGGCGCGTGCTGCTGGGCTGGGCCGTGGTCGCCATGCTCGTCGTCGCGGCGGGCGGCGGCGTCGCGCTCGTCGCGATGCGGCGCGGCGCGCGCCCGCCCGCGGTCGGCGCCGCCGACGGCGCAGCGGGGGATGACTGGCTCGACGAACAGCTCACGCGCGACCGCGAGGCGCGCTGATGGAGTGGGCGCTGCTGGTGGCGCTCGCGATCGTCGCGGCGCTGGCGATCGCGGGGCCGGCGCTGCGCGGCGGTGCGCACGCGCCGGCGGGAGCGGGCGTCGACCCAGCTGGCGCCACCGAGGAGCTGCGCGCGGAGCGCGCGCGGCTGCTGGCCGAGCTGCGCGAGCTTGACGACGACGCGCGCAACGGCCGCATCGCGCCCGCCGACCGCGCGCTCGGGCGGCGCGCCCTGGGCCCGCAGCTGCGCGCGGTGACCGAGGCGTTGCGCGCAGTGGGCTGGGAGCCGCGCTCGTGAGCGCGCGCGCGCACCGCGCCGCGCGCCGAGCGCTACTGGCCGTCGCCCTGCTGCTCGGCGCGCTCGCGCTTGGGTCGACGACCGGCGGGGCGCAGGCGCAGGCGCAGGCGCAGGGCGTGATCAGCGGCGCGGTGCGTAACGGCACGGCGGGCGCGCCGCCGGCGCTCGACGTGCGCGTGGAGCTCATCGCCATCGGCGCGCGCGCGGAGCTGACGAGCCAGCAGCAGCAGCCGGTTGACGGGCGCTTCCGCTTCGTCGTCGCCGCCGATGCGACGGTGTCGTACGTGCTGCGCACGGTGTACCAGGGCGTGCCGTACCTCAGCGAGCCGCCGCTGCTGCTCTCGCCCGAGGCGCCGGAGGCGACGCGCGACATGGTGGTGTACGAGCGTGCGACGGAGCCGCCGCCGCTGCGCATCAGCTCGACCGTCGTGTCGGTGCGCGGGCTCGACCAGGCGGCGGGCACGCTCGAGCTGCAGCGCGAGGACGAGGTGGAGAACGCGAGCGACCGCGCGTGGGCGGGTGGCGCCGATGGCATCACGCTGCGCACCCCCGCGCCGCCCGGCGCGCGGCGCGCGAGCGACCTCTCCGGACTCGCGACGGTCACGCTCGCGGACGGCGCGGTGACGACGACGCAGCCGCTGCTGCCGGGGCGACAGCTCGTGGTCACGCGACTCGCGGTGGCGTACGACCGCGCTGCCGCGCAGTACCGCCTGCGCGTGACGGCGCCGCTCCCCACCGCGCGCATCGAGGCGTGGGTGCCGGCGCGCTTCCTGGAGGACGTGACGGCGGAGGGCGACGCGCGCGCGGCGGCGACGCGCACGCTCGAGGGCGAGCGCTGGCGCGTCGTCGAGCGCGCGGGGCCTACGGGGCCGGGCGAGGCGCTGGTGGTGACGCTCGCGGGCCTCGGCGGCGCGCGCGCGACGAACCCGCTCACGCAGCCGACCGGCGCGGCGCTCGGCGCGGCGATCGCGATCGCAGTCGTCGGCGGTGGCGCCGTGCTCACAAGGCCGCTCGCAGCACGGCTCGGACGGCCGCGCGCGCGCCGGCCGGCGCCCCGCTCGCGGGCCGCGCGATGAGCGGAGCGCCGCCCGCGGCGAGGATCGCGGCGCGCGGGCTGGCCAAGCGCTACGGCGGCGTGCGCGTGTTCGAGGACGCGACGTTCGCGATCGCGCCCGGCGCGCGCATCGCGCTCACCGGCGCGAACGGCGCGGGCAAGAGCACGCTAATCGCGGTGCTCGCGACGCTCGCCGCGCCGAGCGCCGGCGAGGCGTGGATCGACGCGCATCCGGTGTCGCGCGGCAGCAGCGCGCTGCGTCGCGCGATCGGCG
>CAMDBZ010000129.1 GCA_945889565.1 Thermoflexus hugenholtzii JAD2
GGAAAGGCCCCCCCGCCCACCCTCAGAATGCGGGGGCTGCGCCCCCGCACCCCGGCGGGGGTCAGTGCGGCTTCTCTCTCGGGGGATCTGTCATGAACGAGCCGCTGTTCTCGGATGACTTCCCGGCGGTGACGTCGAATGAAGGACTCGCGGCGGCGTTCGCACGGTACCCGAACTACGACCGTTACTACGTCTCAAGCGGGAGTGTTCCCGATCGCCGGAAACGCTTCGAGGCACTGTGGCAAGCGTACTGGCCTTACGCAGACTCGCATTTCCTCGGGCAGTACAAGCACGCATTTCACGCCCGGACGTGGGAGATGTACCTAGGCGCGATGTTGCTCATGCACGGGTACCAGCTCGAACCCGCGGCACGCCGCCCCTCGCGTGGCGGCGGTCCGGACATCTGCGTGATCGCGCCCACGGGCGCCTGGATCGAAGCCGTGGCGCCAGGGCCGGGTGTCACCGGAGATGCGGTTCCCCCCGACCCGGTGGGCCAAGTCTTCTCCCCCCCTGAGGATCAGCTGCTCCTGCGCCTCACGCAGGCGATGGACTCGAAGCGGCAGCAGCACCAACACCATCGCGACAGCGGGGTCATCGGAGCGGGCGACGCGTATGTCGTCGCCGTTAACGGCGGCATTCGCGGCCCACAATCCGCACAGCTGCCGTTGATGCTCAAGTGCCTTTTCGGAATTGGCCACCTGGCGATCCCGCTCTCCGGCGGCGAGCCCTATTGGACGAGCAGACGGGCGATCAACAAACAATCAGGCGACCCTGTACCGATCGCGCTCTTCGAAGACACAGCCTACGGTGGAATCAGCGCCGCCATCTACTCTGAGGCGAACGTCCTGAATCACTCGAAGGAGCTCGGCGCTGACTGCATGATGATTCACAACCCGGAGGCACTGAATCCGATAGCTGATGGCGCGTTCGCCTTCATGGAGCAATGGCGCAGGGTTGGCGACCAGCTGCGCAGATCCCCTCCACGCTGACTACGTCCCCGCGAACTCGCGGCAGGCAATGGCGCGGGCGAGATCGTCGTTGGACTCGCGGAGGGAGCGTTCGAGGGTGGGGAGGCGGCCTTCGACCTGGGTGAGCAGCTTGTACGAGCTCGCGAGGGTGTCGCGGTCCATGCGGTAGTCGGGGAAGAGGGCGCCGAAGTAGGCGCGCGCGAACTCGTGCGGGCGCTGCTCGAACACGTCGGTCACTTCGCTGAAGAAGCGCTCGACGTACGGGGTGAGCAGCTCGCGCTGCACGTTCCAGATGAAGCCGCCCATCGCGGCGCCGGTGAGGTGCAGCGAGCCGTAGCCCTCGCCGGCGAAGCGCGTCCACGCCTCGGCCTTCATGGCGGGGTCGGGGACGGCGACGTCGCAGCGCAGCGCGGCGCGCTGGCCGCGGTCGGAGCGGTCGCGCTCGCGCTCGGCGGCGACGCGTGCGGCGGCGCCGTCGAGGCCGAAGGCGACGTGGCGCGCGGCGATCTCCCAGCGCATGTCCTGGTCGACGGTGAAGCCGGGCACGGTCAGCTCGCCGTCGGCGAGGCGCGCGCAGTGGCGGATGTCGTCGGCGGTGATGGCGGTGCCGATGAGCGTGCGGCCCCAGACGATCTGCAGGTCGCCCTGCGGCGCTTCCTGCAGGCCCTGCCAGCACAGCTCGAAGAGCTTGTGGCCTTCCGCGTCGCGGCGGTCCTGCGGCACGAAGCGCGAGAGCGCGCCGGCGGCGTTCGCGAGGATCGTCTCGACGAGCTTGTGGTCGTCCTCGTGGCGGACGTGCAGCGCGGCGAGCGCGAGGTACTCGGTGGAGCGCAGCTGCTGGTCGCGCACCATGTTCCACAGCGCCTGCCAGGTGAGGGTGCGCAGCAGCGGGTCGCGCACGCGGTCGAGGTGGTCGCGCACGTAGGCGAGCGAGCGCAGGTCCAGCGACACTTTCACGAAGCCGTGGTCGTTGTGGTTCGGCATGACGAACGCGGGCACAGGCAGGCCGATCGCGGCGGGGAGGTCCGTCGACGGACCGTCGAGGTCGATCGGCAGCGTGTCGATGTGCACGACCTCGCTGTCGTCGTGCACGAGCGCGACCTCGAGGTGGTGCGGGCGCAGCGTCGGGTAGTCGGTGGGCGCGGTCTGCGTCAGCCAGAAGCGCGTGATGCGGCCGCCTTGCTCGTCCCAGCGCGCGGCGACAGTGTTCAGCGATGGCGTCTCCAGCCACAGGCGCGCCCACTCGTGCAGGTCGCGGCCGACGCCCGCGCCGAGCGCGTCGAGCCACTGCGCGAGCGTCGTGTTGCCGAAGGCGTGGCGCTCGAAGTAGATGCGCATGCCCGCGCGGAAGCCCTCGAGGCCCATCGCGGCGACGAGCTGCTGGATGGCGGACGCGCCCTTGCCGTAGGTGATGCCATCGAAGTTCAGGAACGTGTGCTCGGTGTCGGGGACCTGGCCGGCGATCGGGTGCGTGGTGACGAGCTGGTCCTGGCGATACGCCCAGTTCTTCATCCCGCTGTTGAAGTCCTGCCACGCGCTCGTGAAGCGCGTCGCCGAGGTGAGCGCGAGGTACGCCATGTACGTCGCGAAGCTCTCGTTCAGCCAGAGGTCGTTCCACCAGCGCATCGTGACGAGGTTGCCGAACCACATGTGCGCCATCTCGTGCAGCACGACTTCGGCGCGGCCGAGGCGCTGGCTGTCCGTCGGCGGGTCGCGGAAGATCAGCCGCTCGGAGTGGGTGACCGCGCCGACGTTCTCCATCGCGCCCGCGTTGAACTCCGGCACGAAGATCTGGTCGTACTTGCCGAACGGGTACGGCACCGCGAAGAAGTCCGCGTAGAAGTCGAGGCCCTGGCGGGTGACCTCGAACAACTCGTCGTGGTCGAGGTGGGGGACGAGGGAGCGGCGGCAGAACAGGCCGAGGTCGACGCCCGCGTGCTGGCTGCGCACGGCGTGGAACGGGCCCGCGATCAGCGCGAACAGGTACGTGCTAAAGGGCTGCGTGGTCGCGAACTGCCAGCGCTCACGGCCGTCGGGCGCGGGGGCGCGGGCGGCGACGCGGCTGTTGGAGATGAGCTCCCAGCCGGCGGGGGCGGTGGCGGTGAGCGTGTAGGTGGCTTTCAGGTCGGGCTGGTCGAAGTTTGGGAACAGGCGGTGCGACTCGAACGGCTCGAAGTTCGTGTACAGGTACTCTTCGCCGTCCTCGGGGTCGACGAACTGATGAAAGCCGTCGCCGGTGTGGTCGTACTCGTGCTCGTAGGCGACGTGCACGACGTTCTGCGCGGCGAGCGAGGCGGACGGCAGCACGATGCGATAGCCGTCGCGCGCGGTGGCGAGGTCGAGCGGCGCGCCGTTCAACTCGAGGCGGTCGATGCGCGTGCCGCGGTGGTCGAGGAAGAGGTCGCCTGAGCCGGCGCACGCGAAGCGCAGCGTGACCTCGCCGCGGTACGTCTGCGCGCCGCGCTGGATGTCGAGCGTGAGGTCGTAGTGGACGGCGGAGATGCGGGCGGCGCGGGCTTCGGCCTCGATTTGGGTGAGGACGTCGCGCGGGGCGGCAGGGGCGCTGGTCATGGCGAGCTCCCGGGTGTGTCGGCGAATGTTGGGGCGGGCACCAGTATACGAAGCGGGGCGCGGGGGGCGCGGCCCTGGTCAGCGGGCGCGCGATGGCGCGGGCGCCGGCGGCGGGGGGGCACGGCGCGGGCGCAGGCGCAGCCAGGTGGTGACGGCGAGCGCGGCGGCGAGGCTGAACCACGTCGCGGCGTACTCGAGGTGCGGCGCCTGCGGGCCGAGCACCTGGAAGTGCTGGTCGGGGAGCGCGCCCGGCACGTGATTGATCGACGGCACGCGCTCGCCCTGGATCACGTACCACGGGAGCAGATCGACGCCGAGGCGCGGCTGCATCGTCGGCGGGTCGACGCGGGACCAGGCGCCGGCGCTGGTCTCGCGGGCGCGCTCGTCGGGGACGTAGCGCGCGAGGCCGGTCACCGTCGCGGGCGCGTCGTGGTCGAGCGCGGCGAGCACCTCCGCCTTGCGTTCGAGCGGGTACCAGCCGCGGTTGACGAGCAGGGCGGGGCCGCCGCCGTCCGGGAGCAGCGCCTGCACGATCTCCTCGCCCTTGGTGTCGAAGCGGATGCGGTTGGCGAGCAGCAGCACGGTGGGGTCCCAGCGGCCCTTGACCGTCACGCGATGGAAGTCGAGCTCCGCGGGGGCGCGGGCTGTGGCGTCTGGCCAGGCGAGCGCCGGGGCGGCGACCTGCGCCTCGCGCCGCACCTCGGTGCGTTGCGCCTCCCGCAGGCGGACGAGCTGCCACCCGCCGAGCGCGAGCAGCACGGCGAGCGCCAGCGCGACGAGCGGGAGCAGCACGAAGGCCGGGCGCACACGCACACCGGCATTGTCGCACGACGCGCGGACGCGGCGGTCGGGCGGGGGGCCCGGGGTCGCGAGCTAGATCCAGCGGCGCCAGCGGAACACGGCGAGCATGACGCCGGATAGCACGAGCACGACGGCCCAGACCATCGCGTAGCCGTAGCGCCAGGCGAGCTCCGGCATGTGCTGGAAGTTCATACCGTACAGGCCGGTGACAAAGGTGAGCGGCATGAAGATCGTCGAGATGACGGTGAGCACCTTCATGACCTGGTTCAGGCGGTTGCTGATGCTCGAGAGGTAGATGTCCATGAGGCTGGAGGTGATGTCGCGCAGGGTCTCGACGGTCTCAATGAGCTGGACGCTGTGGTCGTAGGCGTCGCGGAAGTAGACGCGTGTCTCCGGCGCGATGAGCGGGGTCTCGGCGCGTTCGAGGCGGGTGAGCACGTCGCGCAGCGGCCAGATCGAGGAGCGGAGGCGCGCGAGCTCGCGCTTGATGGCGTGCAGGTCGCGCAGGGCGGTGGGGCTCGGGTCGCGCACGATCGCGTCCTCGACACCGTCGATCTCGTCGTCGACGCGCTCGAGCACGGTAAAGTGGGCGTCGACGATCGCGTCGATCAGCGCGTACGCAAGCGCGTCGCTGCCCGACTCGCGCAGGCGGCCGCCGTTGCGAAGCTGCTCGCGGACGCGCTCGAACACGTCGCCGGCGACGTCCTGCTGCGCCGTGACGACGAACTGCGCGCCGAGCACCAGGCTCACCTGCTCTGAGGCGATGGTCATCTCCGCCGTGGGGTTCATGAGCATGCGCAGCACGATGAACAGATACTCGCCGTAGCTCTCGACCCTGGGGCGCTCGCGTGTCTGGTACAGGTCCTCGACGACGAGCGGGTGCAGGTTCAGGCGCGCGCCGAGTGCATGC
>CAMDBZ010000130.1 GCA_945889565.1 Thermoflexus hugenholtzii JAD2
CCCGCCCGGCGAGCGTCATCGCCCGTCCTCCCTCGGTCAGCACGTGACAGTTCGCGGCAGGATTGTACCCCGACCGGGGCCCGCGACCGACGCGAGCCTCGCGCCGCCGCGCGCTTACCCGGCGAGCACGGCGAAGGTGCCCGCGAGGCAGAGCACGGTCCCGGCGCCGATCCGCCGTGTTGCCCGCTCGCGCAGGAATAGCATCGCCAGCGGCAGCGCCATCAGCGGGGCCGTGGAGTTGAGCACCACGGCGCGCGCGGCCCCCGCCTCCGTCACGGCGAAGAGGTAGAGCCACGACCCGAGCCCCGTGCCGAAGGTGGCGATGCCCAGCGTCGACAGCAGGTCGCGGCCGCGCGGGAGGCTGCGCAGCACCGTGCCGCGCGTCGCCGCGATCGACACTGCGGCGACCGCGAGCCCGCCCGCCGGCAGCCGGATCGCCGCGATCGCGGTCGCGTCCAGCTCGTCGCGGGCGCCGGCGACCAGCAGCGTCGCGACGGTCCAGCACAGCGCGACGCCTATGACGGCGAGCGTGGCCAGTCGCGGGCCCCAGCGGGGGGCGCCCACTGTGTCGCCGAGCGCGCCCGCGGCCTCGCCCACGATGAGGTAGGTGCCCGCGATCACGAGCAGCGTGCCCGCGAGCAGCGCCCAGCCAAGCGGCTCGTCGAGCAGCACGATGCCGCCCGCGGCGCTCAGCGCCACCCACACGGCGGTGGTCGTCGGCACCATGCGCTGCAGGCCGACGTGGCGCAGCGAACGGATGTACGTCGTGTCGCCGAGGCCGTAGCCGACGAGGCCGCTCGCCGCCATCGCCGCCACGGCCAGCGCGCCCGCCCGGCCGAGGTCGGCCGCGCCGCCGGTGGCGAACAGCACCGCGAGCACGAGCGGCGTCGCGAGCAGCATGCGCAGCGCGCTCAGCACCGACGCGGGGTAGCGCGTGCCGAGCCGCGCCAGCACCACGCTCGTGGCCGCCCACGTGAACGCCGAGGCGAGCGCGGCCAGCTCTCCCAACACGGCCTCCCACGGTCTGCTCAGGCGCAGCATCATGCGCGCCCGCAGCCCCGGCGGCGAGCGACGCGGCCAGCGGCTGGTGCTACAGTTTGGGGCAGCACACACGACCCGGGTATCGCGGGAGGCAAGCGCATGGACTGGAACGACAACCCCGAGCAGGCCGACTTCCGGCAACAAGTAGCCACATTCATCGGCGAGCGGCTCCCTCCGGAGTACCGCCGCCGCGCGGCAGCCGTCGACGACGGCGCGGGCGAGGGCCTCTTCGCGTGGTACGCCGACCGCATCTCCGACAAGCAGGAGGACCGCGACGCCGCGAAGCAGTGGGCCGACGCCCTCGCTGAGCGCGGCTGGATCGCCCCGCATTGGCCCAAGGAGTACGGCGGCGCCAGCCTGACGACGATGGAGCAGTTCATCTTTGGTGAGGAGATGGCGAAAGCCCGCGCGCCGATGGTCGGCGGCTCGGGCGTGATGCTGCTCGGCCCCACCGTGCTCGTGCACGGCACCGAGGCGCAGAAGGCGAAGTACCTCGGCCGCATCCTGTCGGGCGAGGTCGCGTGGGCGCAGGGCTACTCGGAGCCGGGCGCGGGCTCGGACCTCGGCTCGCTGCAGACGCGCGCGGTGCGCGACGGCGACGAGTACGTGGTCAACGGGCAGAAGATCTGGACGTCCGCCGCGCACATGTCGGACGCGCTCTTCGCGCTCGTGCGCACGGACCCGGACGCGCCGAAGCACCGCGGCATCTCCTTCTTGATGATCGATGACATCCACACGCCCGGCATCAGCGTGCGCCCGCTCATCGACGCCGCCTGGGGTCACGTGGTCAACGAGACGTTCTTCCAGGACGTGCGCGTGCCCGTCGCCAACCTGCTGGGCGAGGAGAACCGCGGCTGGTACGTCGGCATGACGCTGCTGGACTTCGAGCGCTCCGGCATCAGCGGCGCTGTCGAGCAGACGCGCGCGCTCAACGAGCTCGTCGAGACGGCGCGCACGGACGCGCGCTCGCAGCTCAAGCGCAGCCCGCAGCTGCGCGCACGCCTCGCGGATCGCGCGCTCGACATCGAGGTGTCGTACGCGTTCTCTATGCGCATCGCGTCGATGCAGGCCGCCGGGCTGGTGCCGAACTACGAGGCGTCGATGGGCAAGATGTTCGGGTCGGAGGCGGGCCAGGAGCTGCACCGCGTCGGCATCCGCACGTTCGGCCTGTACGCCAACCTCTGGCCGGGCGACGCGCTCGCGCCGCTCGCGGGCAAGCACACGCGCGGTTACGTGCGCTCGATCCCCTCGACGATCGCCGGCGGCTCGTCCGAGGTGCAACGCAACATCATCGCGACACGCGGGCTCGGCCTGCCGCGCGGCTAGCTGGACCCTCGGCGAGACACGAACGAGGCGCCTGCGTAGGCGCCTCGTTCGTGTCTCGGTCGCGACGGCACCGGCCCGCTACGGCATCGGGCGGTGTGACACTGCACGAGGCTGCAGGCCGCACGCCTGCGCGAGCAGCTCGTAGCTGCGCGCGCGCGCCGCGTAGTCGTGTGTGATGGTCACCACCATCACCTCGTCCGTCCCGAACTGCGCGGCCAGCTCCTCGAGGCCCGCGCGCACGGTCTCCGGCTCGCCCTCGACGGCGAGCGACTGCTGGTAGCGGATGTACTCCCACTCGGCATCCGTGTACTCGGTGGCGAGTGCTTCCTCGGGCGTCGGCACGCCCGCGCGCTCGTCGCGGCCTTGCTGACGGCGCAGCCGCATGAGGTGGCGACTCATCCCCAGCCTGCGCGCCTCGCTCGTCGTGTCCGCGCATAGCGCGGAGACCGCGATGTGCACGCGCGGCGCTGCGAGCCAGGGCGACGGGCGGAAGCGCGCGCGGTACTCCGCGACCACGCGCTCGCCGCCCGCCGGGCTGATGAACTGCGCGAACGCGAAGCCCAGCCCCTGCTCCGCCGCGAAGCGCGCGCTGTCCCATGCGCTGCCCAGCAGCCACGGCTCCGGCATCCCCGGGCCCGCGGGGATCGCGCGGATGCCGTGGTGTGGGTGCTCCGCGCCCACGCCGTCCGACATGTATGCGAGCACGTCGGCGACCTGTAGCGGGTACGCCTCGAGTGGCAGCGCACCCGGCCCGTGCTCGAGCGCGCGCGCTGTGGCGCCGTCGCTGCCGGGCGCGCGGCCGAGGCCCATGTCGATGCGGCCGGGGTAGAGCGCCTCCAGCAGCCGAAACACCTCGGCGACCTTGAGCGCGGCGTAGTGCGTGAGCATCACGCCGCCGGTGCCGACGCGGATCGCGCTCGTCGCGGCGGCGACGGCGGCGGCCAGCACCTCGGGGCTGGCACTTGCGAGCGTGCCGGTGTTGTGGTGCTCGGCGAGCCAGTAGCGAACGTAGCCCAGCCGGTCCGCAGCCTGCGCGAGCGCGATCGTGGCGAGCAGCGCTTCGCGCGCGCTCCCGCCCTGGCGCACCGGCGACTGATCGAGCACGCTGAGCTGCAATCGCGTCATGCGCCCGATTCTACGCGCGCGCCCGCCGACCTCGTACCATGCGCGGCGCGCCCACCGCGAACGAGGCCAGCGCGAAGGAGCAGCTACGATGCCCGTGCCGGACCTCGACGCGTGGCAGGCGCGCTTCGATACCGCGCCCGCACGCCGCCTCGGCGTGGCGCCCGAGGCGGTCGAGTCCGGCTTCGCCTCGTTCATGGTGCAGGTGCCCTACGGTGATGGCCGGGACGACGACCCGCTCTTCTTCGCGACGGCGCTGCACTACGCCGCCGATATCGCGGCGCTCTCCGCGGTGATCGCGCGCTGCGACCAGGAGCAGCCGAACGGCACCGCGAGCCTGCACCTGAACGTGCTCGCGGACCCGCAGGGCGCCGTGCGCGTCTGGTCACGCGTGGTGCACTGGGGCATGTACTCGGCGCTGCTGGAGCTTGCCGCCGAGGACGCGACCGGCGCGCTCGTGGCGCGCGGGCTCACCGGCTACTCGCTGCGCCCCGCCGCGGCGGACGTCGCCTCGTGACCCGCTTGTGACGCTGGCCGGCGGCGAACTGCTGCGCGAGCTCGGCGCCGTCGTCGAGGCGGCGGGCGGCGGTACGGCTCGCCTCGCCATCGATCGCGAGCGCGTGCAGCTGCGCGGCGTGCGCGACTCGATCAACGGCGGCATCGTCGCCGCCCTCGCCGAGGCCGCGTTCCGCGTCTGCCTCGAGGTGCTGCTCGAGCCCGGCGAGCGGCTCGGTCGCACGCAGGAGGTCACGGTCGCGTACCTCTCGGCCGCCCGCGGCGAGCGCACCACCTTCGAGGCGCGCCTGCTGCGCAAGGGCCGCCGCCTCGCCGTCGGCGAGGTCGAGGTGCGCGACGCGGGCAGCGGCGAGCTCAACGCCAAGGCGCAGGTCAGCTGCGCGCTCGTGCCTGCCCCGCCTCCCGCCTGAGCACCGGGTTGTCACCCCCGTGCTGGTCGATAACATGCGCGTATAATGCCGAGCGCGTGGAATGCGGCGGCCGCGCGGCCGCCCAGCGCTGCCGGAGGGAGCACGTTGTGACCGCCCAGCCACTGTTCGATGACCGACTCGCCCGCCCCGCGCTCGGGCGGCGCCAGCTGTTGCGCGGCGGTGCGCTCGTCGTGTCGGGCCTGGCAGCCGCGGCGCTGCTCGGTTGCGGCGGCGACGACGACGAAGAGGCGCGGTCGAGCGACACGCCGTCGCAGCCCGCGGCGTCCGGCCAGGGCGCGCAGGGGCCGCAGGTTAAGGTCTTCAAGGACCCCAGCCTGCCGTACGCGTACACATTCCCGGAGCCGAACAAGCCGGTGAAGAAGGGCGGCGTGTTCAAGGTCGCCGTCAACTGGGACTACGCGACGCAGGACACGACGAAGGGCGCCGGGTCCGGCACCATCGTCGTGCCGAACATCGTCTACAACCGCCTGCTGGGCCACGTCCGCGGCGTCAACCCGAACTACAACCCGTTCAAGCTGCAGCTGGAGCCAGAGCTCGCGAAGAGCTGGGAGCTGTCGCCTGACGGCATGACGCACACGTTTCACCTGCAGCCGGGCGTGAAGTGGCAGAACGTAAAGCCGCTCAACGGCCGCGCGTTCACCTCGGCCGACGCGAAGTTCACCTACGAGCGGTACCAGCGCGAGGGCGTGAACACGCAGTACTTCGTGAACGTCGCGCGCTTCGACGCGCCCGAGCCGCAAACGCTCAAGATCGTCATGAAGCGGCCCACGGCGGACTTCCTCGTGCCGCTCGGCAGCTTCTA
>CAMDBZ010000131.1 GCA_945889565.1 Thermoflexus hugenholtzii JAD2
TTGAATCCGCGTTGCTGTCAAACTTGCTGTCAAATCGCGTTTGCACGCAGAACGAGCCACCCGAAAGTGGCTCGTTTCCTTACATCCATTGGTGCCGAGGGCCAGACTTGAACTGGCGACACCGCGATTTTCAGTCGCGTGCTCTACCACTGAGCTACCTCGGCACCGACTGGGCCAGACGCGCTCCGCTGGGGCGCGGCCGGCCCGGATCGTAGCCGCGAGCGCCACCGCGGACAACACGCGCCGCGCGCGGCCCCTCGCGCTCGCCCCGCCTCGCCGGCCGAGCCGCCAGACTCGGCCGGCCGCCCCGCGCGCTAGCCGATGAACATCCCGCCGTTCACGTTGAACACCGCGCCCGTGATGTACGTCCCCTCAGTGACGATGTACCGCACCATGCTCGCGATCTCTTCCACCGTCCCGAAACGCCCCAGCAGCGCCTCGCCCTGCACGCGCGTGCGCTGCTCCTCGTTCAACCCCCCGATCATGTCCGTGTCGATGAAGCCGGGCGCCACCGCGTTCACGTGGATCTTCGAGCGCGCACCCTCGCGCGCCGCCCCCCGCACGAAGCCGATCGCGGCCGCCTTCGACGTGCCGTAGTTCACCAGGCCGAGCCGCCCCGTCTCGCCGACGATCGACGACAGCACCACCACGTGCCCGCCGCCCGCCTCGCCCATCGGGCCCCAGACGGCGCTCGTCACGTTGTACAGCCCGTCGACGTTCGTGCGGATCGGCTTCGCCCATTCTTCGGGCGTCATCCGCGCGAGCGTGCGGTCCGCGGTCGCCCCCGCGTTGTTCACCAGCACGCGCACCGGCCCGAGGTCCGCGATCACCTGCTTGACCATCGCCTGCGCGCCCGCGTAATCCGCGACATCCGCCTGGTAGGCGCCGGCCTTGCCGCCGCTCTTCGTAATCTCGGCGACGACCTCGTTCGCCGCCGCCTCGTTCGCAACGTAGTTCACCGCGACCGTCGCCCCGTGCCTGGCCAGCTCCAGGCAGATCGCCCGCCCAATGCCGCGCGACCCGCCCGTGACCAGCGCTACCTGACCGTCCAGCACACCCGCCAACTCCGTGCTCCCTCCGCCGGCTTCGCCGGGCTCCCCGCCACCTGCTACGCGCGCGCAGCCTACTGCACCCCCGCGTTCGCGGCCACGACCCGTCGCGCCCGCGCCCTCGTGGTTGACACGCCCCTCGCACGAGCGTAGACGGAGGGCACGACGCAGGCTCGTACGGCCCCGTACGCGACGAGCCCTACGCGATGAGGAGGTTCCGACATGCCCGACGTGATCTATGACAAAAAGGACTTCTACGCGATCTTCACGCTCAACCGCCCGGAGCGGCTGAACGCGCTCGGCGGCACCCTCATGTCCGAGATGGAGGAGTACGTCTCCGACTTCAACGACGACCCCAACATGCGCGTCGGCATCGTCACCGGTGCGGGCCGCGCCTTCTGCGCCGGCGCCGACCTCAAGGAGATGGCGGAGCGCAACGCCAGCGGCGCCCGCCGCCAGGGCGGCAGCATGAGCGGCATGATGTACTCGCGCAGCCCCAAGCCCTTCATCGCCGCAGTCAACGGCCTCGCCATCGGCGGCGGCATGGAGACCTCGCTCGACTGCGACATCCGCATCTGCTCGACAGACGCCTACTTCGGCCTGTTCGAGCCGAAGCGCGGCATCCTCGCCGGCTACGGCATCTACCACCTCCCGCGCGTCGTCGGCCTGTCCGCCGCCAACCACATCCTGCTCACTGCGGACCGCATCAGCCCCGAGCAGGCGCTCGCCTGGGGCGTCGTGACCGAGGTCACCGCCCCCGACCGCCTCATCCCGCGCGCCGTCGAGCTCGCCGAGCTGATCGCCGCCAACGCGCCCCTCTCCATCCAGGGCACGAAGGCCGTGATCCAGGTCTGGCGCAAGGCGCTCATGGAAGAGTCGCTGCGCGTCGGCGAATGGGTCAGCAAGGTCGTGCTCTCCTCCGAGGACTCGAAGGAGGGCCCCAAGGCCTTCGCCGAGAAGCGCCCCGCCGTCTGGAAGGGCCGCTAGCTCACTCGGTCACTCGGTCACTCGCCGTGACGGGCGGGGGCTGAGTCCACGACCTGGGCGCATGCAGCAACGAGGGTGCCGGACTAGCACCCTCGTTGCGTTTCTCCCCAGACTCGACTGCGCGTGTTATGTCGCTCGCCGAGCCCGCGCTGTGCCGCAGCCGCGATCAGGCGTCCGGCGCCGTACCGATGCGCCGCGCCGGGTTGCCGACGACGATCGCCCCCGCCTCGACGTCCCGCGTGACCACGCTGCCCGCCCCCACCATCGCCGCCGCGCCCACCGTCACGCCCGGCAACACGATCGCGCCCGCACCCACGCTCGCGCGGCGGCGCACCGTCACGCCCTCGCACGTCCAGTCGTCCGCGCGCTTCGGGCTGCCGTCCGGGTTCGTGGCGCGCGGCCAGCGGTCGTTCGCAAGGATCGCGCCGGGGCCGAGGAACACCTCGTCCTCCACCACCGCGCCGCGATGCGCGTTGACGTAGTTCTCGAGCTTGCAGCGGTCCCCGACCACGACATCCGCGTCGACGAACGCGCCCTGTCCGAGCTGGCAGTCCGCGCCCACGCGCGCCCCGCTCCGTACCGTGGCGAACTGCCACACCCGCGTGCGCGCCCCCACCGTCGCCCCGTCCTCCACGTGCGCGAGCGGGTGCACGAACGCCGTCGGATCGATCACGCGCGCGCCTGCGCCAGGGTGGCTGCGCCGACTGGCTGCCAGTCCTGCTGCGCCGCAGGCCGACCGACGCCGATGTAGACGAGCCCCGCTGCGCGCACCGCAGCCGCGGACCACAGCGCCCGACCGTCGAAGACGACGCGCACCCCGCGCTGCGCAAGACTCGCGAAATCGAGCGCGCCGTACGCGGCGTGCGCCGTGTTCAAGATCAGCACTTCGGGCAGCTGCCCGTCACGAAGCGAGCCCGGCGTGAACCCATGCGCCCGCAGCTCGTCGTCGCTGTAGAGCGGATCATCCAACAGCACGCGTGCCCCGCGGCGCTCCGCCTCCGGAGCGAGCAGGAACGCAGTCGAGCTGACATGCTCCTTGACCTCGGGCCGGAAGCCCAGGCCGAGCACCAGCACGCCGGCCCCCGCGAGCGGTCCCCACTCGCGCTCCACGCGGTCGAGCGCCCAGCACGCCTGCGCGTCGTTGATCCGCCGCCCCACGGCGGTCAGCTCCGCCGCCATGCCACGACGTTCCGCATCGCGCAGCAGGAAATACGGATACACCGGCGTGCAATGGCCGCCGACGCCGATGCCGGGCAGCAGCAGCGCCGCCTCTCCATCCGAGTTGACGGCGTCGAGAATGGCGTGCAGGTCGACGCCCACGCGCTCCGCGTAACGCCCCATCTCGTTCGCAAGCGCGATGTTCACGTCGCGATAGACCATCCCGGCGAGCTTCACCAGCTCGGCGGCCTCGAGCGTGCCGACGTTCCGCACAGGTGCGCCGAGGTACCGACCGTAGAACGCCTCCGCGCGCGCCGCCGCCTCCGGCGTCAGGCCGCCCACGACCTTCACGTTCTCGGTCAGCCGCTCGAGCACGAACTGGCTCTTCACCCGCTCCGGGGAGAACGCCACGTCGAAGTCCACGCCGGCCCGCAGCCCGCTCCCTTCCGCCAGCAAGGCCGCGAGCCGTCGCGTCGTCCCGACAGGCAGCGTCGTCTCGTAGCTCACGAGCGTGCCCGGCCGCAGTCCGGCCGCGATGGCGCGCGTCACCGCCTCGATCGTCGCCGTGTCGGCATCGTGCTCGGCTGTGAGCAGCACCGGCACCAGCACCACCACCACGTCGCTGCGACGCACGGCCGTGGGCGTGTCCGTCGTCGCCGACAGGCTACCTCCACGCACGAGCTCGCCCAGCAACTCCGGGATGCCGGGCTCGTCGATCGGGCAGCGACCCGCGTTAATGGCCTCGACCACGGCCGTGTTCACGTCGCACGCGGTCACCGTTGCGCCGTTTCGCGAGAACTGACACGCCACCGGCAGCCCCATCTTGCCTGCGCCGATCACACTGACGTTCATCGCTGCTGCTCCTCGAACCACGCCAGTGTGCGCGTCAGTCCTTCGTCCAGCGCTACCTGCGGCTCGAACCCGAGCACGCTACGAGCTCGCTCGATCACCGGGATGCGCACGCGCACGTCGGACCGGTGCACCTCCTGCAGCTCGATGCGCGCGCCCGGCCGCAGCCCAACGATGCGTCGCGCCAGCCCCAGCGTCGTCTCCACCTCGCGCGGGTTGCCCAGGTTGTAGCTGCGTCCGGCCGCCTCCGGCGTCGTCATGAGCCGCAGCACGCCGTCCACCACGTCCGTGACGTAGCACCACGCACGAATCGCTGAACCATCGCCGTGCACGCGCAACGGTTCGCCGCGCACCGCGGCGCGACAGAAGTTGCCGATCGCCCCTTCGCCGGTCTGCCGCGGCCCGTAGATGTTGAACGGTCGCACGCACGCCGTCGCCATGCCGTACTGCTCACCGAAACGCAGCGTGAAATGCTCGCTCGCGAGCTTGCTCGTCGCGTACACCCAGCGCTGGTCAGACACCGGCCCGATGCCGTGCGCCGACTCCTCATCCACCCACAGCGCGTCCGGGCCGTACACCTCGCTCGTCGAGAAATCGATGAACTGCCGCACCCCGCACGCGCGCGCCGCCTCGAGCGCGTTCACCGTGCCGAGCACGTTCACCTCGAGCGTCCGCAACGGCTCCGCGTAATAGCTCGATACGCCGGCGATCGCCGCCAGGTGCAGCACGCTGTCCACGCCGCGCATCGCCGTCGTGAGCGCATCGCGGTCCAGCACATCGCCCGGCACCACGCGCACCCCGTCGTGCGCGGCGAGCGCCGGTACAGCGCCGAGCGAGTCACGGCGATGATTGTCGAACAGCACGACCGTGGCGCCATCCGCCACGAGCCGCTCCGCGAGGTGCGAGCCGATGAAACCCGCGCCGCCCGTGATCAGTACCCGTGCACCGCGCAGCTCGCTCATCGCGCGCCCCCGAGCTCGGCCGCCGCGGCGCGCACCGCGCCCGCGACGTGCTCGACCTGTGCATCGGCCAGCTCGGCGTACATCGGCAGCGACAGCACCTCGCGCGCCGCCGCCTCGGTCTCCGGCAGCGAGCCCTCGCCGTCGCCGAACTCGCG
>CAMDBZ010000132.1 GCA_945889565.1 Thermoflexus hugenholtzii JAD2
AAGCGGCTCCTGCCAGCGTCATCCCCAGCCCGAGGAACACCGACAGCAGCCCCGCGAGCTGGACCTCGTCGCCCACCCCCGGGAGGTCGAGCACCAGCACCCAGCGCACCCGCTCCGTGAGCGCGTCCACGAGGCCGAGCCCGACCGTCGCCGCCGCCGTCGTCGCAAACCCCACCGTCGCGACCGCGCGCTCCCCGAACGCCGCGATCGCCGCGGGCGCTGCCAGGAGCGCCGCGACCAGCCCCACCGGCGCCGGCGCGAACACGTAGAACGCGTTCGCCGGCTCCACCCCCAGCACTTCGCTCACGTACAGCGGGCCGAGCACGCCCAGCACCACGCCAACAGTGCTCGCCAGCGCTGCCAGCAAGAGCATCCACAGGACGCCCGGCGCGCCCAGCAGGTAGCGCACCGCCGCACCCGTCGAGATGCGCACGTCGATGTCGCGCGACCGCGGCACGTGCACCGGCCCCAGCCCCAGCACCCGCGTCGAAGACAGGATGAACAGCAGGCCAGCCAGCACCACCACCGGGTCGACGCCCCACCAGCGCACGACCACCGGCGCCACCAGCGCCTTGCCGACGACCTCCCCCGCTGACGACGTGAACGACAGGAACGACGTCGCCGACGCAAGCTCCTCGCGCGTCGCCACCAGCGGTACCGTCGATGCCTCCGACGGCTGCGACACCTGGTGCAGCGCCCGCACGACGAACACGATCAGCAGCATCGCGCTGAAGTCTGTTCCGAACAGAGTCGGGATGAGCAGGCAGAGCACGCCCATCCCCAGGTACGCCCCGGCCAACGCCACCCGCTTCGGGATCGCGTCCGCCACCGCCCCTCCGTAGAGGCCCAGCAGCGCGCCCGGCAGCAGGTACGCGGTCCCCAGCAGCGCCGCCTCCACCGCCCCCCCGCCACGGCGCGCGACCGCGATCAGCGCCCCGAACAGCAGCGCTTGCGTCCCCACGTCCGTAAGAAAACGCGACGCCAGCAGCGCCTGGAAGTGCAGGTTCCAGGCGATCGAGCCCGGCGGCACCATGAACCACAACACGCGGAACACGCGCGCCTGCCCGCGGCCCACGGCGGCATCGAGCCGGCGCAGCCCGCGCCGCGGTGGCTCATCGAACTGGGGGGGAAGCGCCACGTGCGCCATCCTACCGGCCACCCCATGCCCGCGCGCAGGACCCCAGCCCCCGATTCCGCAGCCGCTTCACCCGGCATCGTAAGAAACGGATCGCCCGCAGCGTCGTTAGAGACGGTGCACACCCAGAGGGGTCGAAGGGACGACGTATGACCTGGAACAGATGGGCGCTACCGCTCGCGCTCGCGCTCGCCGCCATGCTCGCGCTTGCGGCCCTCGCGGCCGGCGCCCGGACCACCGCCGCCGAGGAGACCGCCCCGGCCGCCATCACCGACGTCGCCGCCGCCTGCGCGGAGCCGGACGCCCACGCCGCGCTCGCCTCGCTCTGCGAGCTGCACGCCCGCGAGGGCCTGCCCGCCGTGGCGAAGGCGTCGCTCGCCAAGATCATCCTGCGCATCGCCAACGGCGAGCACGGGCACCGCTTCCAGGCGCTCAAGGCCTGTCGCACGCTCGTCGACGCGGCCCCCGACGCCGAGAGCGACGCGGCAGCCGCGTGCCGCACCCTGCTCGGCGAGCGCGCCCCGCACTCAGAACAACTGTGCGAGCGCGTGCTCGCGGCCGAGACCGCCAACGCGCCCGAGAAGCTGATCGCCCGCTGCAAGGCGCTGCTCGACGACGAGCCCGCACGCTGCCGCCGCCTCGCCGGCCAGCCGGAGGCGAACGCCACCGCCACCGAGGAGCTGCGCGCGCGCTGTCGCCAGCTCATCGGCGAGAAGGCCGACGAGTTCTGCAAGCGCATGGCAGAGCTCCCGCAGAACGCCACCAACGTCTCCCCGGAGCTGCAGCAGCGCTGCAAGCTCGCGCTCGCCAGCGCCGGCGAGCACGCGCTGAAGCGCGCCTGCGCCGCCTTCGCCGCGAACCCCGCGACCGCCGCCGTCGAGCTTCGCGAACGCTGCCAGAAGCCGCCCACCGCGAACGCGGAGGCGCAGTGCAAGGAGCTCGCCGCCAACCCGCAGCTCGCCGCCGCCAAGCCCGACCTGCAGGAGCGCTGCGCCAACCTGCTGAACGCCAAGCCGCCCACGCCACGCCCCGAGTTCACGCTCGACGCCTGCCGCCGCGTGCTCGCCGGTGAGCAGTCGGTGGACGGCGTCAAGGTCACCGACGAGCTGTTCGTGAAATGCAAGCAGTTCATCGAGCGCGAGGGCGCGCCACGGCCCAAGCCCACCGCCACCGAGCGGGCCCGTTAGTCCGCTGGCCGCTCGGCCCGATCCGCCGCATCAGCGGGGCGTCCCACCAGGGACGCCCCGCCTGCCGTCGTCCGCGGTATCCGCGGTATCGTTGCGTGGCGTGACGAACGACCGCGGGAGTGCATCGTTGGAACAGCTGGAGGCCCGCAGCGGTGCCAGTGCCCGCGCGGTCACCGCGCAAGAGCGGCGCGCCATCGACGCGCTCGTCGCTCAAGCGCAGCAGGGCAGCGCCGACGCCTTCGGCGCGCTGTACGACCGCTACCAGCCGGACATCCTGCGCTACCTCCTCCACCACGTACGCGACCGCGAGACCGCGGAGGACCTGACGCAACACGTGTTCCTCAGCGCATGGCAGGCCATCCCCCGCTACGAGCAGCGCAGCGTGCCTTTCAGCGCCTGGCTCTACCGCATGGCGCGCAACCGCATGATCGACCACTTCCGCACACGCCGCCCAACTGTCGATATCGCGCTGCTGGACTTGCCCGAAGCGCCGGAGGCCGAGGCGCGCGTGCTGGCCGCCGAGCGCCGCGGCGAGCTCGAGCGCGCGCTCGCGCGGCTCTCCGACGACCATCGCGAAGTGCTCGTACTGCGCTTCGTGCTCGAACACTCCGCCGCCGAGATCGGCGCGATCATGGGGCGCAAGGAAGTGACCGTGCGCGGCCTGCAGCTGCGCGCGCTGCGCGCACTGCGCAAGGAGCTCGCCGCGCTGGAGCCGCCGCGATGAGCCGCCCGCCGCGTGACGCGCCGCTCGACGCCGCGCTCGATGCCGCGCTCGACGCACTCGCGGCGGGCGGCAGCGTGGAAGACTGCCTCGCCGCATGGCCGCAGCACCGCGCGGCGCTCGAGCCCGCGCTGCGCGCCGCCACGCACGCACGCGCACTGCACCTGCCGGCCAGCCCGCCGGACCCCGCCCGCCGCGCCGCCTTCATGGCGCAGCTGCACGCGACCCCTCAGCTGACTCCGCGCTCACGGGGCGCGGCCCTGCGCGCCGCCGTGCAAGCGTTCGCCGCGCTCGGCCGCCGCGGCCTCGTGCTCGCGCCTGCCGCCGCGATCGTCGCCGCCGCGCTCTTCGTGACGCTCGGTCGCAGCGCACCCCCCGCCGAAGCATCGACGTTGACGATCTTCGCCGGCGCCGTCGAGCGCGCCGATGGCGCCGGTTGGCGTCCGCTCGCGGACAACGCGCAGCTGTCAGAGGGCGCGCGCCTGCGCACCTCCGCCGCCGGTCGCGCCGTGCTCACCTTCGAGGACGGCTCCACCGTCGCCCTCGAACCGGACACCGAGCTCACCATCGAGCGCCTGCGCACCGCCGGCGCCCGCGCGATCGCGCTCCGCCTCGCCTACGGCCGGCTCTGGCACGATGTCGCCGCCGCCCCCGACCGTGACGCGAGCGCCAGCTACCTCGTGCGCACCCCGGACGCCACCGTGTCCGCGCGCGGCACGCTCTTCGAGACCGCCGTCACAGGCGGCGAGACCACCGTCGCCACGCTCGAAGGCAGCGTCGAGCTCACCCGCGACGGCGCGCGCCAGCTCGTCCAGCGTGGCCAGCTCGCGCGCGCGCAGCTGCACCGCCCGCTCGCGCCGCCCGAACAGCAGCAGCCATTCGCGCTCGCTATCGCCATCGACGCGCCATTCGTCGCCGCGCTCGTCGCGCCGGACGGCCGTGCGACCGGCGCGCGACTGGATGGCCTGCGCTACCACCAGATCAGCGGCGCCACCAGCTCGGACCCCGGCAGTGGCGAGCAGCGCATCGCGCTCGCGCACGCAGCGCCCGGCGTCTACACGCTGCTGCTGGGGCGCACCGCTCCGGGCGAAGGCGCGCTCGTGCTCACCGCAGCGGACGGCGAGCGCCGCGTCCCGCTCGACCCCACGCTCGACGCGCTGGCGCTGCGCCTGCAGATCGAGCAGCGCGACGGCCGCACCGTCGTCACGCCGCTGCGGATCGCCGCGGCCGCAGACACGCCACTCGAACGGCTGGTCGTGCCGGAGCGCGCGCGCTTGCGCGCCGCCGTGCTGCTGCGCGAGCGCGCAGCGCAACGCGAACAACAGCGCGAGCAGGGCGACGCCCGCGCCACGCCCCCGCCCGCCGACGCGCGCGCCACACCACCGTCCGCGCGCCCGACCATCGGCCCGCGCCCCGCGGCGGCGCCCACGCGCACGCTGCCGACGCCGCCGCGCTCTCGCGACCCGCTCGCCCCCGCGACCCGACCGACTCGCGCACCCGCGAGCGTTGGCCCGGAGCGCACACCGACGCCCGCGCCGACGCGCTAGACCGGCGGCGGCGCGCCAGCGCCCACCAGCCCCGCCGCCAGCAAGGCGGCGTGCAGCCGCTGCACGAGCGCCGACGTGAGTGCGGGCACCGCGGCGGCGTCGCGCGCGCGCACCCGCACCAGGCACTCGACGCCGCCCGCCAGGAACGTCTGGAACAGCACCAGCGGCTCGCCCTCCGCCTCCACCGCGCGCGCTGCCTCCCGCACCACGTGCTCCGCGTGCGCCAGGTCCGTGCCGTACGCGAACGTGTACACCACGCTCACTTCGCGCGGCCGCTGCACGCCGTAGTTCGTCACGGTCGCCGCCGCAAGCGTCGCGTTCGGCAGCACGACAGCCGTGCCGTCGACGGTACGCAACCGCGTCGCGCGCCAGCCGATCGACTGCACGCGCCCGCTCGGCCCGCCCTGCAGTGCGATCACGTCGCCCACGCGAATCGACCCGTCCGAGAGCACGTACCACCCCGCAAACAGGTTGGTGAGCAGCGGCTGCAGCGCGAGCGCCACCGCGAGCCCGCCGATGCCGAGCCCCGCCAGCAGCGGGCTGATCG
>CAMDBZ010000133.1 GCA_945889565.1 Thermoflexus hugenholtzii JAD2
GGCCCGGGTACCCGGGCCCCACGCTGTTTCGTGCGGCTACTGCAACTGTCCAAAGCCGAGCAAAGCTTCGTGAGTCTTCCTTCTCTCGGCGAACCCCAGCAAGTCCCGCAAACCGAGTGTCCCGCGCGTTGCGGCTGGCCACGCGGGGCGCGAGTGTGCGCGCATGCGTTACCGGCGGATCGCGAATACCCAGATCGACGTGTCGGAGATCGGCTTCGGCGTGTGGACCCTCGCCTCCGGGTGGTGGGGCGAACGCAGCGACGCGGAGGCGATCACGCTGCTCAGGCAGGCCTTCGACCGCGGCGTGACGTTTTTCGACACGGCCGACACCTACGGCGACGGGCGCGGCGAGCGGCTGCTGGCGCAGGCGTTCCCCGGCGCCGACCGCGCCGACATTGTGATCGGCACGAAATGCGGGTACGACTGGGAATCCCGCAGCGAGGCGCGGCGGGCCGGTCAGCGCGAGGCGCCACAGCGCTTCGACGTGCCGTTCCTGGAGCGTGCGCTTGTCGCGTCGCTGGAACGGCTCGGGTGCGAGCACATCGACCTGTGGCAGCTGCACAACGCGCGCGCCGCGCAGCTTGAGGACGACGCGCTGTGGACGTTCCTCGAGCGGGTGCAGCGGGAGGGTCGCGTGCGCGCGGTGGGGGTTGCGCTGGGGCCGGCGATCGGCTGGCGCGAGGAGGGTGAGTATGCGCTGCGCGAGCGGCCGGGGGCGACGGTGCAGATGATCTACAACGCGCTCGAGCTCGATCCCGGGCGCGCGCTGATCGAGGCGGCGCGGATGCACGGGCGGTCGTTGCTGGTGCGGGTGCCGCACGCGTCGGGGATGCTCGAGGGGCACTACACCACGGACACTACGTTTGCGGAGGGCGATCACCGGCGGCACCGGCCCGAGCGATGGCTGGGCGAGGGACTGCAGAAGATCGAGCAGCTGCGGTTCCTGACGGACGGCACGGGGCGCACGCTGGGGCAGGCCGCGTTGCGCTTCGTGCTGCACGAGCCATGCGTCGTGAGCGCGCTGCCGAATGTGTACGAGCTGGCGCAGTTGGACGAGTTCGTGGGCGCGAGCGACTGCTCGGACCTGAGCGCGGACGACGTGGCGCGCGTAGTGGCGCTATACGAGCGCAACTATGGGCTGCCGCGTGAGGCTGCCGAGGCGGCAACGTCGTGACGGCGAGCGCGGCGCGGCCCGCGGCGATCGACGAGCTCACGGGGCGGTTGCTCAACGAGCTACAGGATCGCTTCCCGCTCGCGGAGCGGCCGTACGCGGTGGTGGGTGAGCGGCTGGGCATTGCCGAAGACGAGGTGCTCGCGCGGCTGCGCGCCGCGCGCGCGCAGGGTGTGGTGCGCCAGATCTGCGCGATCTACGACACGGCGGCGCTGGGCTACACATCGTCGCTGGTGGCGATGCGCGTCGCGGCGGAGGGGCTGGCGCGCGCGGCGGCAGTGGTGAACGCGCACCCGGGGGTGTCGCACAACTACCTGCGCAGCCACGAGTTCAATCTCTGGTTCACGGTGGCGATGCCGCCGGGGCATGAGCTCGGGCCGGTGATCGCGCGACTGCATGAGCTGGCGGGCGGGGAGTCGACGCGCGCGCTGCCGACGCTGCGGCTGTTCAAGATCGGCGTCACGCTCGACATGACGGGCGAGCGCCCGGCGGGTGAGCGGGGCGCCCCCGAGTACGGCGAGGAGCGGCGCGAGCTGGCGCGCGGGCACGCGCTCGATGCGGACGACATCGCGTTCGTGCAGGCGACGCAGGGCGACTTTGCCGACGTGGCGCGGCCGTTCGATGCGGCGGCGGCCGCGCTGGGGACGACGACGGCGGCAGTGCTGGCGCGCGCGGAACGGTTGCAGGCGCGGGGTCAGCTGCGGCGCGTGGCGGCGATCCTGAATCATCGCGTCGCCGGCTTCCGTGCGAACGGGATGGCCGTGTGGGCGGTGCCGGCCGAGCGGACGCGCGAGTTTGGGGAGTTCGTGGCGGGCTATCGCAACGTCTCGCACTGCTACGAGCGGCCGACGTACGAGGACTGGCCGTACCGCGTGTTCTCGATGATCCACGCGTCGCACGCGAGCGGGGTGGAGGCGGTGGTGCAGGAGATCGCGGCGGCAAGCGGGGTCGAGGAGCGGCGCGTGCTGTACTCGAGCACGGAGTTCAAGAAGATTCGTCTCCCGTACTTCACGCCGGAGTACGACGAGTGGGAAGCACGCTGCATGCAGGCGGCGCAGGTGCACGCGTGAGCGACGCGAGCGGGACGGCGCCGGAAGCTTCAGGGCGCGAGGGGCCGGCGCGCGGCCAGCAGTTCGTGAAGTTCAGCGGGTACCGCCTGGGAGCGGCGCTGCGTGGCGGCTCGGCGGAGGCGCGCGCGGCAGCCGGGCGGTGCCTGCTCGAGCTGCTCGACGCCTCGGCGGAGCGCATGCTGACGCGTGTGTACTCGACGGTGGGCGTGCGCGCGGACACGGACTTCGTCGTGTGGCAGGTGGCGGAGGAGCTGGAGGCGATCCGCGGCTGGCACGCGCTGCTGCTCGCGTCGCCGCTCGCCGGAGCGATCGAGCGGTCGCAGTCGTTCCTGTCGATGACGATGCGCTCGCTGTATGGCAATCCGCTGCACGCGCGGGCGGAGGGCGATGCCGGGCGCGCGCGGCTGCGGGCCGAGGAGAGCGGGTCGGCGTATCTGTTCGTGTACCCGATGGTGAAGACGCGCGCGTGGTACGCGCTACCGCGCGCGGAACGGCAGCGGATGATGGATGAGCATATCGCCATCGGGCACCGCTACCACGAGGTGCGCATCAACACCACGTACTCGTACGGGCTGGACGACCAGGAGTTCGTCGTGGCGTTCGAGGCGGACGACCCGGGGCTGTTTCTCGCGCTGGTGCGCGAGTTGAGGGAGTCGGAAGCGTCTGCGTACACCGAGCGTGACACGCCGATGCTGACGTGCCGGCGGCTGGCACCGGTGGAGCTGGCGGGGGAGCTGGGGCTGACGCCGGGCGAGCCGCGCTGAGCGCGGGGGCGCGTTTGTGGTGCCACGTGGAGTGCGGCCGGGCGTACGAGTTGCGGCCCTGACGGCGCGCCGGTAGAGTGCGCACATCTCATGCCGTGCGGCGACGAATGATCAGAGTTGAGCGAATTGGGCGCGGGTGATGCCGGGGCGGTGGGGCGCAGCGGGCGAGCGAGCGCGCGCTGGGTCAACCTCGCGCGGGCGTGCGAGATCCTCGGGGTCAACGAGTCGACGGTGCGGCGCTGGGCGGACTCGGGGGAGCTGCGCTGCTTTCGCACGCCGGGGGGGCATCGGCGGTTCGCGGAGGGCGACCTGTTCGCGTTGACGGAGGCAGGGCCGCGTCACCGGGAGCGCACGCTGGAGAGCGCGGCGATGACGCGCATCCGCCGGCAGCTGCACACGCCCGGGGCGACGAGCTGGTACGCGGGTATCGAGGCTGAAGAGCGCGACGCGCTGCGGCCGCTGGGGCGGCGGCTGCTGGAGCTGGTGAGCGACTATGTGTCGAAGCGGGGGCGGCGCACGTTGATCGAACACGAGGTGGACGCGATCGGGCGGCAGTACGGCGAGATCCTGCGCGAGCGCGAAACGCCGTTGCTACGGGCGATCGAGGCGTTCACGTTCTTCCGGCGTTCGTTGCATGAGACGGCGAAGCAGCTGGCGGAGCGCAACGGGATGAGCGCGGAGGAGGCGGCGCGCTCGCGCGAGGAGATCGCGGAGCTGGCGGATCGCGTGCTGCTGGGCGTGACCGCCGCGTACGACGCGGGATAGGGCAGGCGCGATGGGACACTACCCGGTATTTCTGGAGCTGGCGGCGCGGCCGGTGTTGCTGGTCGGCGGTGGGCACGTGGCGGCGGAGAAGCTGCCGCGGCTCGTCGAGGCGGGCGCGGAGGTCACGATTGTGGCCGAGGCGCTGTCACCGGACGTGCGCGCGTACGTCGATAGCGGGCGGGCGACGTGGCGGCAGCGCGGGTACGAGCGGGGCGACCTCGCAGGGTTCGAGCTCCTGTTCATCGCGAACGACGACGGCGCGGCGAACGAGGCGATCGCGGCCGAGGCGCGGGAGCTGTGGATCTGGGTGAACGCCGCGGACGATCCGGCGCGGTGCGACTTCATCCTGCCGTCGGTGGCGCAGCGCGGCGCGATCAGCATCGCGACCACGACGGGGGGGTCGAGCCCGGCGCTGGCGCGGTGGCTGCGCGAGCAGATGGAGGCGTTCCTCAGCGACGAGGTGGAGGCGCTGGCGGAGCTGCTGGCGGACGTGCGGAGCGAGCTGCGCGTGGGCGATGTAGCGTGCGCCGCGACGTGCGCGCGCGCGGGCGTGCCGCCGCCGCTGCTGTGCGCGGCGTGCCCGCGGCGCATCCCGCCGGAGCGCTGGCAGCAGGCGATCGACGCGGAGCTGCGGTCGTTGTTGCGCGCGCGAGACCGTGACGGCGCGCGTGCGCGGCTGGAGCGCGCGCTGAGCGGCGACCCTCCGGTCGTGCGCGCCTAGGCCGCGAGATGTTGACGCTGGTCGGTACGAGCTATCAGCGCGCGCCGCTCGCGCTACGCGAGGCGGTCGCCGTCGATGGCGACGCGCTGCCCGCGGTGCTGCGCGCGCTGGCGGAGCGCTTCGGCGCGGCGAGCGTGCTGCAGACGTGCAACCGCTTGGAGCTGTACGTGCCGGGCGCGCACGCGCGTGCGGATGTGCTGGACGCGTTCGCGGGTGCGGCGACGGTCGATCGCGACATCGCGGAGCGCGTGTTCGCGCTGGAGCGGGACCGCGCGGCGGTGCAGCATCTGTACGCGGTGGCGGCGGGGATCGACTCGCTGGTGCTCGGCGAGTCGGAGGTGCTGGGGCAGGTGCGCGGTGCGTTCTCGGCGGCGGTGAGCGCGGGCACGGACGATGCGCTGCTCTCGCGGCTGTTTCACACGGCGATCCGCACGGGCCGGCGCGCGCGCACGGAGACGGCGATCGGGCGGTTGGGGCTGTCGGTGCCGGCGCTCGCGGTGCAGCTCGCGCGGGCGCTGGTGCCGGACGTGTCGCGCGCGCGCGTGCTGGTGGTTGGTGCGGGCGAGGCGGGCAGCCTGGCGGCGGGCGCGCTCGTCGATCGCGGGGTGGGCGAGCTCGTGGTGGTGAATCGCACGGCG
>CAMDBZ010000134.1 GCA_945889565.1 Thermoflexus hugenholtzii JAD2
GCCTCGCCCGCGCGCTCCGGCTGCGCCCGGCTGCGTGCTGCGCAGCGCCGGCTCCCACGACGCGAGGTCGTCGAGGCGGTTGTCGTCCGGGCGCATCTCCTCGACAGCCACGTCGAGGCCCGCGTCGCGCTGCAGCGACGTCACGTCCCACAGCTGCTCCGGGAGCGACAGTGTGACCACCAGCCCCTGCGCGCCCGCTCGCGCGGTGCGGCCGGAGCGGTGCAGGTATGTCTTGGAGTCCTCCGGCAGGTCGAAGTGCAGCACGACGTCGATGTCGTCGACGTGCAGGCCGCGCGCCGCCACGTTCGTGGCGACCAGCACGGGCGAAACCCCGGACGCGAAGTCGGCGAGGGCGCGTTCACGCCTGCCCTGCGCCAGTCGGCCGTGGATCGCCACTGCCTTCAGCCCCTCGTGCTCGAGCTGGTTCGCGATGCGGTCGGCGCCGTGCGTGGTGCGCACGAACACCAGCGCGCGCTGTGCGCCGGCGCAGATGCGCGCGGCCACGGCCAGCTTCTCGTGATGCTGCACGCTGATGAAACGCTGCTGGAGCGCATCGTCGCTGGCAGCGGCGGGCGTCGCCACCTTGTGGTGCACGGGGTCGTGCTGGTAGCGGCGGACCAGCGTGCCGATCGCGCCCTCGAGCGTGGCGGAGAACAGCAGCGTTTGCGGCTGCCCCTCGATCTGCCGGAGGATGCGCTCCACCTGCGGCAGGAAGCCCATGTCGGCCATCTGGTCCGCCTCGTCGAGCACGACGAACGCGACGTCGCTCAGCGACACCTCGTTGCGCTCGATGAGGTCGTTGAGGCGTCCGGGCGTCGCGATCACGATGTCGACGCCGGCCTGCAGCGCGTTGATCTGGCGGCCCATCGAGACGCCGCCGTAGATCGCGGCGAGCCACAGCCCGCGGCGCGCCGCGAGCGGCGCGAGCGCCTCCGCGACCTGGTTCGCGAGTTCGCGCGTCGGCACGAGCACGAGCGAGCGCGGGTGGCGGCGGCGCGCCGTGCTGGTCCGCTCCACCAGCGGCAGCCCGAACGCCAGCGTCTTGCCGGAGCCGGTCTGCGCCTGCCCGCAGACGTCCCGGCCTGCCAGCGCATCGGGGATGGTCACGGTCTGGATCGGAAACGGCACCGCGATGCCGGCCGCGGCGAGCACCGCCGCGAGGTCGGGCGCGACGCCGAGCTCCTCGAACGTGGGGTACGACGCAGCGCGCGGGCCACGACCGGTGCCGTCATCCGGCGACCCCGGGTCGGTGGTCTCGGGGTCGAGGTCGGGGTCGAGGTCAGCGGGGTCGAAGTCGAGGTCGGGGCGGATGACGTTGGCAGCAGGTTCGTCCTGCGTCAGTGTGGGCGCATTACGCGCGAGAAAACGCACTCGGAGGGTCTCCATTCGGATGAGGCTGATCGGGGTAGGACAGGAGCCGGCGCGTGGACGCGGCGTCCCCTTGGGGCGGTGGAACACCCGACAGCCGGCGGGTATTCGTCGCTCGTTGTGCCGCCCAGGGTGATCGCCGAGTGCCAGCCACTCGGTTCCGGTCGGCGGGCCGCTCCTCGCGCTCACGCATGTGCGTCGAGCGCCAACGAGAGAGGAGCCCCGCTACAGGCCTGCCCATCCGATGCGTGACATCGCGTGGAAAGTGCCTGCAGTTACGTTAGCACCGATTCGCCGCTTGGGACACCGGGGGAGCCCCGCGCGACCCCGACAGCCCGAGAAGGGGCCGCCGCCGATGCAGCGGCAGCACCTCGGCACGTATGCGAATGGGAGTGGGCGCGAGCCCACGCACTCGGGCTAGCGTGGCCCGCCATTCGCGAGCGCGCGCACACCTGCTCGCGACCGCTCGTCCGACGCCCCGGCGGAGACACGCAACCAGTCCAGCAGTTCGCACACGTCCGCAGTCGCCAGGCCGATGCAGGTGTCGGCCGCCCCGTAATACATGCGCAGCTGCCCACTGGCCTGGTCCACGACCACGCCACACGAGAAGACGACGTTCGGAACGTCGCCCACGAACTCGTACGCCTCGTTCGGGCCGAAGACCCAGTCCTCCGAGCGGCGGAGCACCTTGCGCGGGTCCTCGAGGTCGAGCAGCGCCAGCCCGATGCGGTAAATCGCGCCGGACGGCGTGTGCCGCACGCCGTGGTAGACGATCAGCCAGCCCTCCGGCGTCTCGATCGGCGGCGGGGACAGGCCGATCTTCCCGGCGTCCCAGGAGGAGCCTTCGCGCGCCTCCATCAGCAACATGTGGTCGCCCCAGTGCTTCAGGTCGGGCGAGAAGGACAGCCAGATGTTGGCCTTGGCGCCTGGCGTGGTCGGCACGGGACGGTGCACCAGCGCCCAGCGGCCGCCGAAGCGCCGCGGGAAGAGCGCCGCGTCCTTGTCCTCCGGGGGCGTGATCGGCCCGCGCCGCTCGAACGTCTCGAAGTCCGACGTGAGCGCGAGCGCGACGAGCGGGCCGTTCCGGGAATACGCCGTGTACGTGATCGCGTAGCGATCCAGCTCATCGAGCCAGACGATGCGCGGATCCTCGATGCCCCAGACTTCCTCGGGGTGTTCCCCGGCGAGCGGCTCCATGGTCGGCCTGGAGTCGATGCGCCAGCCGGTGGCGCCGTTCGCGCTGCGGGCGGTGGTCAGGTGCGACGCGCCCTGGCGGCCTTCGACGCGCACCAGCAGCAGCGTCTCGCCGTCCGGCAGCAGCACAGCGCCGGGGTTGAACACGCTGTTCGCCGGGTACGGCCACTGCGTCGCCGTCAGGATCGGGTTCTCAGGGTGACGCTGGAACAGCTCGTGGAATCCGTTGCTACTCCTGATGATGACGCCGCCCCACGATGTGTGCCAACACGTCCGTCCCGCGTTGCTGGATGCTTACTCGCGTACGCCAGCCAGTCTATCGCGGCCTCCAGCTAGCGGCATACGGGAGTTCCCCTAGGGTCGGGCGCGCACAGCCGGCCCGCCGCGCCGGCCGCCGCGCGCGCCGAGAAGCACCGGCTGCGGTGTTACGATGATCGAGCCCTCAGTCTCCCACAGCATTCGAACGAGTTGCTGGGGCGGTGCGGCCGCCACGGGGGAGGAAGCGCATGACACCAGAGATTTCGAACCTCGCGGCCGTGCCCGCCCGGGCCGAGCCCCTGCGCGTGGCGTTCGTCTCGACAAGCCCGCCGCGCCAGTGCGGGATCGCCACCTTCACCGCCGACCTCTCGCGCGCCATGGCGGCCGCGGACCCCGAGGCCCGCTTCTGGTGGGCCGCGATCAACGAAGAGCATTCCGTCCACCCCTACGGCCCGCACGTGCGCTGGCGCATCCGCCAGCACCACGCCGACAGCTACGCGCGCGCGGCGCATGACATCAACAGCTCGCGAGCGGACGTGGTCTCGGTACAGCACGAGTTCGGCCTGTACGGCATCTGGGGCGACCCCTTCGAGGATCACCTCGCACCGTTCCTCGCCGCGCTGACCAAGCCGCTCGTCACCACCTTCCACACGATTCTCCCCGCCCCCTCGCCCTCGGTGCGGGAGGCGGTACAGCGCATCGAGCGGCGCAGCGGCGCGCTCGTCGTGATGGCGGAGCGGGCGCGCAGCCTGCTCGAAGACGCCTACGGCATCGACCCCGCGAAAGTGCACGTGATCCCACACGGGGTGCCGCCGATCACGCCCGGCGGCCGGCGTCGCATGAAGCAGCAGCTGGGACTGCAGGGCCGCACCGTAATCTCCACGTTCGGCCTCGTCAGCCCCCACAAGGGGCTGGACTATATGGTGCGCGCGATGCCCGAGGTGATCGCCACGCACCCGAAGGCGCTGTACCTCATCGTCGGAAAGACGCACCCGGACCTGGTCCGCCTGCAGGGCGAGCGCTACCGGGAGCAGCTCGAAGCGCTGGTGCACGAGCACGGGCTCGACGAGCACGTCGCCTTCGTCGACGAGTACCTCAGCCAGCGCGACATCATCGACTACCTGCGCGCGAGCGACGTCTACGTCACGCCCTACCTCGACCCGGACCAGATCACCAGCGGCACGCTCGCCTACGCGCTCGGCGCCGGCAAGGCGGTCGTCTCCACGCGCTACCCGCACGCCGTCGAAGCGCTCGCGGACGGCCGCGGGCTGCTCGTCGACTTCCGCAGTGAGCACGGGCTTGCCGAGGCGGTGTCGCGCCTGCTGGACGACGCTGCGTTGAAGCAGCACCTGGAGCGAGCCGCGTACGACTACGGCCGGGCGATGGCCTGGCCCCGCGTCGGCGAGCAGGTGATCGAGCTCTATCGAACGGTGGCGGGGAAGCAGCGCTCCCTGCCTGACACGCCAACGTCGAACGTGCCTGCGCCAGTCGCCCCCGCGTGGGCCGGCGAGGCGCCCGCGAGCACGTCGCCGCGCGCCAAGGGCTACGAGGCGGTCGTGCTGGCCGATGCGCCCGCTCGTTGATACGCCAGCTGCGCCAGCTGCTGCGACCGGTCCCGGCGCTCGGGCCCGGCGTGGTCGCACTCGCGGTCTACGGCCGCGAACACGAGGGCGGGCACCGGGCACAGGCGGCCGCCGAGCAGGGCTTCGAGGGCGTCGCATGCCTCGACGACGCGGCGCGCGCGGTGCTCCTCTACAGCGAGATCTGGCGGCTTCGGGGCTACGACTGGGCGCGCACGACCGCCGAAGGGCTGCTGGCCTTCACGTGCGCGATGCAGATGAATGACGGCGCGTTCGCGAACTTCATCGCAGACTGGCAGGGCCGCCGCCAATTGGACACGCCGACATCGCGGCCGGGCGGCGGGCCCTGGCACGCACGTGGCATGCACGCGCTCGCGCGCGGATTCGCCGTCTTCGGCGACGCCCGCTACGCGCAGGCGTTCGAAGCAGGGCTGCCCGCGCTCGACCGCCCCGAACCCTACCTCGACGTGCGCGCCGTCGCGGTGCTCGCCGCGCTCGAGTACTGCCGGGCCACGGACGCGCCGCACGTCGCCGCGCGTGCGCTCGCGTGGGCGGAGGAGATCGCCGCCGCGCAGATCGGCGACGTGCTTCCGGACCAGGCAGGTACCGCCGTGGTGCACCTGTGGGGCCACCTGCAAGAAGCCGCCCTCGCACGCGCCGGCGCCGAGTTCGG
>CAMDBZ010000135.1 GCA_945889565.1 Thermoflexus hugenholtzii JAD2
GCCGGCGCGTCTCCTCCGGACTCGCGCCGATGGGGATGTGGTTGCCCATCGACTTGCTCATCTTCGCCTGGCCATCGAGGCCGCGCACGAGCGGCGTGGCCGTGTGCACGGACTGCGGCTCGGGGAACGTGTCGCCGAAGCGACCGTTGAACTTGCGCGCGATCTCGCGCGCGAACTCGATGTGCGGCTCCTGGTCGACGCCGATCGGCACGATGGAGGCGCGGTACAGGAGGATGTCGGCGGCCATCAGCACGGGGTAGCCGACCAGGCCGAGGTTCACGTTCTCCGGCTGCTGGCGCACCTTCTCCTTGAACGTGGGCACGCGCGTCAGCACGCCGAGCGGCGTGAGCATCGCGAAGTACTCGGCGAGCTCCATGACCTCGGGCACGTGCGACTGCACGAAGATGATCGAGCGTTCGGGGTCGACGCCGGCGGCGAGCATGACCGTGGCCGAGGTGAGCGAGTTGTCGCCGACCTGGCGGGCGTCCTCGAGCGTGGTCAGCGAATGCACGTCGACGGCGCAGTAGATGCAGTCGTAGGAGTCCTGGAGCGCGACATAATTGCGGATCGCGCCGAGGTAGTTGCCGATGTGCTGTTCGCCGGTGACCCGGAAGCCCGAGAAGACGCGCTCGGCCACGGTGCGGTCCCTTCGCGGCCCTTCGTTCGGGTCGAGGCGCGCGCTCGCCACGCGTATCGGGGTTCTGCCGAGGGGCGGGCGGACCTCTCGATGATAGCGTCGGGTGTGGCCCGGCCGCCATCGGGGTGGCGAGCGAGGGCCTGAGCCAAGGAGGGCATGGATGGCGCGCAGCCACCTGGCGAATGCCGCCGTCGCGATGGCAGCAGTCGGGCTGCTCGTGCCCGGCCTCGCCTCCCCCGACGCCGAGGAGCGCGGTCACGGCGGACGCGACCCGCGCGTGAGCGAGGCGCAACTGCTGCCGCTGCTCGCCACTGCGCTTGCCGTCGTCGCCGCGATCTATGTGCTCGCCTCGCGCGCCTGGGACACGCGGCAACAAGCCGCCGGTCACTCGCCGTGATGGGCGGCTCCTGCGTGCGGGGCGGCACCGGAGCGGTGTCCGCCTGAAGCTCCCACGGAGCGTGCGTTTTACATTGTTCGTATTACATGTGGTCGGGGGCGCTGATGCCCATCAGGCCGAGCGTGCTCGCGAGCGCGATCTGCGTCGCCTGCAACAGCAACAGGCGCGAGCGCGTGAGTTCGGCGTCGTCTGTGATCACGCGGCACTGCGTGTAGAAGCCGTGGAACGCCTGCGCGAGACTCTGCGCGTACGCGGGCAGCTGCTGGGTCTCCAGCGTTTCGACCACCCCATCCACGACCTCCGGGAGTAGCAGCAGCCGGCGCAGCAGCAGCTGCTCGGCGTCGTGCATCAGGAGCTCGGTGCGCGCGCCGTCAGCGCTCAGCCCCTGCTCGGCGGCGCGTGCGAGCACGCTCGCGATGCGCGCGTGCGCGTACTGCACGTAGTACACGGGGTTCTCGTCGGAGCGCTGCTGCGCAAGCTCGAGATCGAACTCCATCGTCGAGCCCGATGAGGGGGTGAGGAAGAAGAAGCGCGCGGCGTCGGCGCCGACCTCCGCGACGACGTCGCGCAGCGTCACGATCTCGCCGGCGCGCTTGGACAGCGGCACCACCTCCGCGCCGCGCCGCAGCGTGACGAGCTGGTAGAGCAGCACGTCGAGCGCGGCCGGGTCGCCGCCGACGGCGCCGACGGCGGCCTTCACGCGCGACACGTGGCCCTGGTGATCGGCGCCCCAGATGTCGATCACGCGGTCGAAGCCGCGCGTGATGAACTTGTCGTAGTGGTACGCCACGTCCGACGCGAAGTACGTCGGCACGCCGTCCGAGCGAATCAGCACGTTGTCCTTCGACTCGCCGAGCTGCGACGATGCGAACCACACCGCGCCCTCACGCTCGACGACGTGCCCACCGGCGCGCAGCAGCGCGAGCGCGCGGTCGTACGGGCCGCCTTCGGCGCGCAGCGAGCGCTCCGAGAACCAGCGGTCGTAGCGCACGCCGAGCGCCGCGAGGTCCAGCTCGATCTGCGCGATCATGCGCCGCATGCCCTCGTCGCCGAGCGCGGGGTCGGGCTCGGCGCCCTCGGGGCGCAGGAAGGCGTCGCCGTGGTCGGCGCGGATCGCCTCGGCGATCTCGAGCATGTAGCCGCCGGGGTAGCCGTCCTCCGGGATCGGCACGTCGCGACCGAAGAGCTGCTGGTAGCGCGCGTAGAGCGTGCGCGTGAAGACGGCGATCTGCGTGCCGGCGTCGTTGACGTAGTACTCCTGCTCGACGTCGTAACCGGCGGCGCGCAGCACGAGCGCGAGCGTGGAGCCGATGGCGGCGCCGCGGCCGTTGCCGACGTGCACGGGGCCGGTCGGGTTGGCGGACACGTACTCGACCTGGATGCGACGGCCGTGGCCGCGGTCCACGGTGGCGAAGCGCGCGCCGGCCTCGACGACTGCGCGCGCTTGCGCGGCGACCCAGCCGGGATCGAGGTGGAAGTTGAGGAAGCCGGGCGGCGCGACGCGTACGGCGCCGACGGCGGGGTGGGCGGGCACGCGCGCGCGCAGCGCCTCGGCCACGTCGACGGCTTTCATGCGCGCGAGGCCCTGGATGCGCAGCGGGAGGTTGGCGGAGTAGTCGCCGTGCTCGGGGCGCGCGGGGTGCTCGACCTGGATCGGGGGTGCGGCGAAGGGCGGCAGCGCGCCGTCCGCCTGCGCGGCGGCCAGCGCTTGCGCCACGAGCCCGGCGACCTCGTCGCGGATCATCGGCCTGCCTCGACTCGTTTGCGCGTGCGGCTGCCGGTAGCGTGCACCCGGCCGTTCGAGTCTAGCGGCCGCGTGGTGGTGGGGGTAGGCGCGGAGCCGGTGGCACCCGGCGCTAGTGGATCTCGGCGAGCACGTCGTGGTCGAGGCGGGCGACGAGCTGGCGCACGCCGGCGTGGTCGGGCGCGGTGAGGCGCGGGTCGGCGTCGAGTAGCAGCTCGGCCTCGTGGCGCGTGGTCGCGATGAGCTGCGGGTCCAGCAGCGATGCGACGTGCAGCGAGGGCAGGCCTGCCTGGCGCGTGCCGAAGGTGTCGCCCGGGCCGCGCAGCTCGAGGTCCGCCTGGGCGAGCGCGAAGCCGTCGCGGGTGCGCGCGACGAGCGACAGCCGTTCCTCGGCCTCGGGCGTGGGGTCGTCGGCGAGCAGGAAGCACACCGACGGGTCGTTGCCGCGGCCGACGCGGCCGCGGAACTGGTGCAGCTGGGCGAGCCCGAAGCGGTCCGCGCCTTCGATCAGCATGACCGTGGCGTTCGGCACGTCGATGCCGACCTCGACGACGGAGGTGGAGACGAGGATCGCCGCCTCGTTCGCGGCGAAGGCGGCCATCGCGCGCTCCTTGTCGGCGGCAGGCATGCGGCCGTGCAGGAGCGCGATGCGATCGGCGAGCTCCGGGAACTCGCGCGTGCGCAGGCGCTCGTACTCCTCGGTCGCGGCGCGCGAGCTGACGGCGTCCGAGCCCTCGACGAGCGGGCAGATCACGAAGCCCTGGCGCCCCGCGGCCACCTCCGCGCGCAGCACGTCGAAGGCCTCGCGACGGCGGTCGGGCGGCAGCCAGCGCGTCTCGATGGGCACGCGGCCGGGCGGGAGCTCGTCGATCACCGAGAGGTCGAGGTCGCCGTACACCGTGAGCGCGAGCGAGCGCGGGATCGGCGTGGCGGTCATCACCAGCAGGTGCGGGCTGCCGCCCTTCTCGCGCAGCGCCGAACGCTGCATTACGCCGAAGCGATGCTGCTCGTCGACGATGGCGAGCGCGAGCCGCTCGAACTCGACGCCGCCCTGGATGAGCGCGTGCGTGCCGAGCACGATCTGCGCGCCGCCGTGGCGGATCGCGTCGAGCGCATCGCGCCGCTCACGCGCGCGCGTGGCGCCGGTCAGCAGCACGACCCGCAGCGGGCGCGGCAGGAACGGCAGCGAGACCAGGCCGTGCAGCGGCGGCGCGGGCTCGCCGGCGAGCAGCGCGCAGATCGTGCGGAAGTGCTGCTCCGCCAGCACCTCGGTGGGCGCCATCAGCACCGCTTGCGCGCCCGCGGCGACGACGCCGAGCATGGCGGCCAGCGCGACGACCGTCTTGCCGGAGCCCACATCGCCCTCGAGCAGGCGCGCCATGGGCACGGGGCGCGCGAGGTCGGCGAGCACATCGTCGAGCGCGCGCGCCTGCGCGCCGGTGAGCGTGTACGGCAGCGTCGCGCAGAACGCCGCGGCGGCCGCGCGACCGTCGAGCTGCGGCGCGTCGCCCTGCGCCTGCCACAGTCGCTTGCGGCCGACCACGCCGATCTGGATCGCCAGCAGCTCGTCGAACGCGAGCCGCCGGCGCGCGGCGGCGAGATCGTCGACGCTGTCCGGGTAGTGCGCCTGGCGCACTGCCTGGATGAGGGGGAGCAGGCCGTGACGCTCGCGCAGTGAGGCGGGCAGCGGGTCGGCGAGGCGGTCCGCGAAGCGCTCGAGCAGCGTCGACAGCACGTCGCGCAGGCGGCGCTGCGGGAGCCCCGCGGTGAGGTGGTACACCGGCACGAGCCGGCCCGTGTGCGTACCGCTCGCGTCGGCGCGCTCGAGCTCCGGGTTGTTGAACGCGGGGCGGCCGCGGAAAGCTGACACCATGCCGGAGACCGCGACGTGCGTGCCGGGCGCGAGCTGGCGCGCCATGAACGGCTGGTTGAACCAGATCAGCTGCACACGCGCGCCGCTCTCGTCCGACAGCCACGCATCGGTGCTGCGCATGCGGCCGCCGCGGCCCATCCGCACCTCCTGCGCGCGGTCGATGGTGCCGTGCACCGTCTGCTCGATGCCGACGCGCAGCTGCGACACCGGCACCGCGCGCGTGAAGTCGTGATGCCGATACGGGTAGTAGCGCAGCGCCTCGCCGACGGTGCGCACGCCGAGCCGTTCGAAGCGCTCGATCATCGCACCGCCGATGCGCAGGCCCGCCTGGGCGAGCGGCAACTCGAGCGCGCCCGCACCCGCGGGCAGGTCCGCGATGGCGGTGCGGGCCGTT
>CAMDBZ010000136.1 GCA_945889565.1 Thermoflexus hugenholtzii JAD2
GCGCGCGCCCCGCGCCGCCACCGCGAGCGGCGCGAGCGCCACCCTCGAGCCCGCCTGCGTCGCCCGCGCCGCGTCGAGCGCGCGTCGCGCCTCGTCGGCCGCAGCGCGCGTGGCGTCGCGCGCCGCGCACGCGACACGCGCTGCCTCCGCATGCGCCGCCGCCTGCGCCACCGCGCGCGCGTGCGCGGCCTCCGCCTGCTCGCGCTGCTCCGCCATCGCCAGCGCGCGCTCCAGCGCGCGCTGCGCCACCTCGTCGTACGCGATCGTCGCGCGTTCCACCGCGAGCTCCCGCGCGCGCCGCTCCGCGTCCGCAAGCGCCATCGCGGCGCCGGCCGCCGCGCGCTCCGCGCTCAGACACGCCTCCGCCGACAGCCGCGCCGCCGCCGCCGCCACTGTCGCCTCGCGCGCCCGCTCCGCCGCCTCGCGTTCGAGCGTCACGAGCGCCGCCACCGCCTCGCGCTGCATGACAATCGCCTCGCGCCGCCGCAGCAGCTCAGCCCGCTCGCGTTCGAGCCCCCCCTGCGCCTCCGGCGTCGCCAGTGTGAGCCGCGCGCGCTGCTGCTCGAGCGCCGTCGCCGCGAGCCGCGCCCCGCTCGCCCGCGCCCGCCCCGCGCGCCCCATCGCCTCGTACACGCCGAGGCCGAGCAAGTTCGCGAGGATGTCGCGACGCTCGCCCGGGTCGCCGCGCAGGAACGCGTCGAACGCCCCCTGCGGCAGCAACATCGTCTTCGTGAACGTCGCGTAGTCGAGCCCGAGCAGCGCGCGCACGCGCGCCGTCACGTCCTTCGCGCGATCCGCGAGCGGCTCCCACGACCCGTCGCCGAGCAACCGCTCGAGCCGGTACGCGCTCGCGCGGCCGATCTGCCGGCTCACGCGATACGTCTCGCTGCCCACCGTGAAGTCGAGCCGCGCCGCCATCACCGTCGCGCCGTGCGACAGCAGTTGCCGCGTCTCCTTGCCGACGCGCGGCACCTCGCCGTACAACGCCCACGTCATCGCGTCGAGCAGCGACGACTTGCCCGCGCCCGTCGGCCCCGTGATCGCGAACAGCCGCCGCCCGCGGAAGTCGACGACCGTGCGCTCGCGACACGCCGTGAAGCCGCGCAGCTCCAGCTCCAGCGGCCTCACGCGACCGGCTCCGCCACCAGCGCAGCCTCTTCCGCCAGCACCTGCTCGTGCAGCTCCCGGAACAGCGCGAGCAGCTCGACGGCCGGCGCCGCGCCGTGCTGCTGCACGTAGTACCGCGCGAACAGCTCCTCCGGCTGCAAGTGCGCGATGCCGACCGGCGCCTCCTCTTCCGTCGACGGATAGTCGAGCCGTACGTCCACCGCGCCCGGCAGCTGCTCCCGCACGCGCTGCGCGAGCCCCGGCTCCGGCCGCTCGACGTCCAGCACGACGCGCAGGTGCGCGTCGCCCGCGCGCTCCGCCGCCGCCAGCACGCTGTCGAGCGTCCCGCGCAGCTCCAGCAGCGCGCGCCCGCTGTGCAGCGGGATCGCACGCTGCGTCGCCGGCCGCCCCGCCGACGCCTCCACCAGCCGCACGACCTTCTGCTGCCCGCGCTCACCGAAGTCGAGTTGCAGCAAGGAGCCCGCGTACGCCGCCGGCACCGGCGCGCCCTGCAGCTCCTGCGGCTCGTGCACATGCCCCAGCGCGACGTACTGCGCGGACGCCGGCAGCCGCTGCGCCGGCAGCGCGTACGTCTGCCCGATGTGCACCAGCCGCTCCGACCCATCGACCGTCGCCACGCGCGCGCCGTCGATGAACACGTGGCCCAGCAACAGGTTCACCGCGCCCGCGTCGAAGCCCGCGCACATCGCGGCGTAGATGCGCGCGACGCCGTCCGCGTAGCTCGCAAACCATTGCTCCTGCAGCTCCATCACCGCCGCCGCGTCCACCACGCGACCCTCCGCGACGAACGGCACCGCCGCGATGCGCGCCGTCTCCCCCGCGCGACCCTCGATGGTGAGCACGCCGCCGCCGTCCGGCCGCAGCAGCTTCGACTGCGTCTGCACGCCGAGCAGCTCCGACAGCAGCCCCAGCCCTTCAAGCTTGCGCGCCGAATCGTGGTTGCCCGCGAGCAACACCACCTGGATGCCGCCGTCGATGCACTGGCGCAGCGCGTCGTACACCAGCCGGTCTGCCTCCGGCGGCGGTGTCTGCGAATCCCACACGTCGCCCGCCACGAGCAGCGCGTCGACGTGCTCCGCGCGCGCGATCCCCACCACCTCCGCCAGCACCTGCTCGAACTCCGCGACGCGGCTGCGCCCGCGCATCGTGCGGCCGACGTGCCAGTCCGCGCTGTGCAGGAAACGCATCGGCTCCTCCTCGCTCGCCCCGGGCGCCAGCCTCCGCGCCCTACGAGTCCCAGCGGATCGCGCCCACCGCGGGCGCGACCTCCGAGGCACGCGTCGCCCATGCCGGGAACGGGAACTGCAGCAGCAGCGGCACCGGGATCTCCGGCTGGTGCACGATCATCGACCCCGGCTTGAGCAGGCTCGCCCGCGCCCGCGCCGCCGGCGTCAGGAACCCGTACTCGTTGCGATGCGCCTCCGCCGCGTCGAGTCGCCCCACGACGCGGTACGCGCAGTTCGCCACCACGCGCGGCTCCACCTCGCTCGCCGTCTGCTGCGCGCCGATCAGCACCACCCCCATCGACCGCCCGCGCTCCGCGATATCCAGCAGCACGTCCTTGATCGGGCTGTGCCCCTCGCGCGGGGCGTACTTGTTCAGCTCGTCGAGCACCACGAACACCAGCGGCCGCGCCGCCCCGCGCTCCTCCTTCTGCTCGAACATGCGCTTCAGCACCACGCCCACCACGAACCGCTTCGCACGATCGTGCAGCCGGTGAATGTCCACCACCGTCACCTGCGCGCGATTCCAGTCGATGCGGTGCGACGCCACGTCCTCCGACGCCTCCCCGCGGATCAGATGCCCGACGTGCGGCGCCGCCGCCTCCAACCGCCGCAGGAACGCGTGCACCGTTCCCGCCGCGGCGCGCCCGCCCCAGCCGCCGCCCTGCTCCGGGTCCGTCTGCTCCGCGATCGCCTCCACCAGCTCGTCGAAGTCGGTGACCAGCCGCCCGCCGATCTCCACGCTCGCCGCGTCGAGCGGGCGCGACGTGCGCGCCACCAGCGCGAGCTGCGTCTCCACCGCCTGCGCCACGTACCCCACCTGCGAGCGCTCGTCGTCGGCCTCCGCGAACAGGAAGCGCAGATAGCGGTTCGCGCAGAACTCGCGCAGCGTCCAGAAGTAGCCGGTCACGCCCTCCAGCCGCGCGCCCGTGTCCGGGATCGGCTGCGCCCCGCGCCGCACCGGCGCGTAGCACGCCACCGACGCAAACGGCTCCGCCGGCAGCCCGAGCGTCGCGTAGCGCTCGCGATCGCTGTCGCGCAGCTCGCGGTTCGGCTGGTCGAGGAACAGCAGGTCCTCGCCCTTCACGTTGAACACGATCGATCGCGTATTCGCGGCCTCGAGCCCGAGCGCGCCCGACCCGAACAGCGCGTGCAGCAAGAACACCGCATACGACGTCTTCGTCGCCACGCCCGAGATGCCCGAGATGTTGACGTGCGCGCCGCGCGTGCCGTCCAGGAACTCGAGGTTCGCGTACACCGGCTCGCCGCTGCGCGAGAGGCCCACCGGCACGCGCGTGCGCATGCCGTCGAAGCACAGCGCCACCTCGCGCGCCGCCCCGTGCGCGCGGAACACCGCGCTCCCGGGCAGCGGCGGCACGAAGATCTCCGGCTCCAGCCGCGTCACCGCAACGTGCGCCGCCACCGCGATCTCCGCCGGCAGCAGTCCGTCACGCACCAGCTGCACGTCGGACTCGAACGTCACCCCCTCGTGCACCGCGCGTACCTCGTCGACCACCCCGTACACGTCGACGGCGCGCCCCGTACTTCCCGGCAGCCCCCCCGGGAGCATCGTGCGCACCTGCACGACGTCGTCGAGCTGTAAGTAGCGCTCCGCCGCGACGTGCACCCAGAACCCCAGCGGCGTCGCCGCCTCCCGCGGCGTCCCCAGCACGAGCCCCACCGGCGCCGCGTCGAGCGCCTCGAGCTCCGCCACAGCCTCAGGCGTACCGGCCGCGGGCGCTGCGTACCCGTTCAAGCGACCGCTCCCATCCGCCCCTGCTCCCCGCCGCCCCGCCCGAGCGAAATCGCGCCAGCGACCCGCTCCTGCTCCCCCTCGCCCCGTCCCGGGGAGAGGGGGCCGGGGGGTGAGGGCTCCGGCACGTCCGTCGCATCGGAGGCCGAGGGCTCCGCGCGCAGATCGAGCAGCCCCGCCGGCGCAGCCAGCGCCTCGGGCCGCGCCCCGCCGACGTGCACATGCAGCAGCCGCCCCACCCAGCGGCGGTCGCCGAGCCGCCGCGTCAGCTCACGTTCCAGCGCGCCGACCGCGATCAAGTTCTGCGGCGAACGCGGATCGCGCACCGGCGACGAGGCCAGCCGCGGCAGCGCCGCCGCGCACTGCTCGGCCAGCGCCACCACCTCCGCCGTGGGCAGCGCGCCCGGCGCCTCCAGCCGCACGACGCCCGCGAGCGGATGGAAGTGCGGCGACAGCTCCGCGATGCGCAGGTACCACGAGCTGCGCTCGTGCCCGCCCTCGAGGATGCGGAACAGCGGCGTGCGCTCGCCCATGCGCAACTGCACGAGCAGCCGCTGCTGCGCGCCGTCGAGGTACCAGCGATGCACGCGCTTCACGTACCCGACCACGCGCGGCCCCGGCGACCGCAGCCGCAGCGGTCCGTCGACAAGCGTCAGCGCGCCGGTGTCACGCGACAGCTGCTCCGCGAGCTTCGCCTCGTCGTCCAGCATCGCGCGGTTGAGCGCCGCCACCAGGTCGTTCGCGCTGCTCGCGTGCGGCGGCAACTGCGCGCGAAAGCGCAGCGTGGCCGCGCCGCTGCGCAACTCCAGCGTCGACGGCGCGCCACCGGTCTGGAACAACCGCCGCTCGACGTGGATCGCGTCGTCGATGACGCGCGCGCCATCCCTGTCGACACCGACCGCGCCCGTCGCGTACGACCCGAACAG
>CAMDBZ010000137.1 GCA_945889565.1 Thermoflexus hugenholtzii JAD2
GCCGGCGCGGCGCAACAGGGAGGCTGAGCAGACGTGGCGCGAGACCAGCACGGAGGCACCGCCGGCCGTCGCGACGATGGGGCGAGTGGCACGCTTACCGTCGGGCGGCTGTTCGGGTTCCCGCTCCGGCTGCACTGGAGCTGGCCGATCGCGCTCGCGCTGATCGCGTGGTCGCTGCAGGCGAGCTATCTCCCCGACGTCTACCCGGAGTGGAGCGACGAGCGGCGGTGGGCCATCGGCGTGGTCACCGCGGTGCTGTTCTTTGGCTCGGTGCTCGCGCACGAGCTGGCGCATGCGCGGGTCGCGCGCGCGCGTGGACACGCCGTCGAGAGCATCACGCTGTTCGTGTTCGGCGGCGTGTCGGCGATTGCTACGGAGGCGCGCAACGCGCGCGACGAGTTCTGGATCGCGATCGTGGGCCCGCTCTCCAGCGTCGCGCTTGCGGTGCTGCTGGCTGGAGTGTGGCTGGGCACGCGCGCGGCCGGCCTCGACGCCGTCTATCCGCTGGCGGGATACCTCGCGTACGTGAACGTGACCGTGGCGGTATTCAACCTGCTGCCGGGGTTCCCGCTGGACGGCGGGCGCGTGCTACGGGCGCTGCTGTGGGGCGCGCGCGGCGACGAGCTGAGCGCCACGCGCATCGCCAGCCGCGTGGGGCGGGCGCTGGCGGGCGGGATGATTGGCGGGGGGCTGCTGCTGGCGCTGGGTGGCGCAGGGGTGGGGGCGATCTGGCTCGTGTTCATCGGCTGGATCCTCTGGAGCGCCGCGGAGTCCACGTATCGCCAGCGCCTCGTGCAGCTGTCGCTCACCGGCGTGCGCGCGGGCGACCTGGCCGATCAGCATGTCGCGTGGGTCACGCCGGATACGACGCTGCGCGACCTGGTGACGGAGCGCGCGCTGCGTCACGGCACGCGCACGTTCATGGTCGCGGCCGTGACGGGCGGCGACGTGCTGGGCCTCGTCTCGCTGACCGACCTCGCGCGGTTCCCGGAGGCGCAGTGGGGCGCCACGAGTGTGTTCCGCGCGATGACGCCGCGCGCGCAGCTCGTCACCATTGAGGCGTCGACGGAGGCGCTTGAGGCGCTGCGGCTGATGGTGGAGCGCGACGTCAATCAGCTGCCGGTGTTCAGCGGCGGCTCGCTGGTGGGGCTGCTGACGCGCGCGGCCCTGCTGCAGGCGATCGACGTGCGCGCGCGCTTCGGGGCCGGCCAGGGGCGCCAGTCGGGGTAGCGGGCTTGCCGGCCGCTGCTAGGCGCCACGCGGCGCGGCTAGACCGTGTCGAAGATGCGAGCGGCGCCTTCCAGCTCGGCGCGAGCGCCCTGGTTGAAGAGCGTGCGCTTGCTGGTCACGCAGTGCGCGCGCCCCGCCTCGGTCAGCACGTACGCCCCGTCGGCATGCTCCAGGAACCCTTTCGCTTCGAGGGTCGCGAGCGCCTGGGCCACCGCCTCTGGGTCGACGCCGGCAGCGAGGGGCGCGAACAGCGGGTATTCCGCCGCCAGCCCCTCGAACATCGTGGCGAGCCGGGGGGCGTCGTCCGTGAAGCTGTCGCGCTCGGTGCTCGCGAGCATGCCCGACAGCACCTCGTGCAAGGCGAACCGCATGGATTGGGGCCCCGGCCCACTGGGGGTGGTCATGGCTTGCTCCCTTTCTGGGGCTATCCGAATGTATGAGACGGGACGAGGAACGGTCGACACGTCTCGGCGTCCTCGCGTGAAGAAGTAGACCCGCCCCGGGCATCATATGGCGGATAAGCGGCGGAGTGTCGCGCCCGGCGATTGTGGCGCTGCGGAGCGTCACACGGGTGGGAGCACCGTGCCCCGCGAGCGTCGGTTTCCCGGTGCGCGAGCACGCCCAGCAGGGACGTCACCACGAGCGCGACCTCGGTCGTGATTCCAGAATCCACCTCGCGGATATACCCGATCAGCGTGGCGCCCCCCGGCGAAGGCGAGTGTGACTATGAGCAGCGCGCCGCTGCCAGTGCCGGGTCGACAATCGCGAGCGGGGGTTAGGCGGCGTCGATGGGAACGGGGACAAGCTCGCGGCGTCCCCGCCAGCGGGTCCACTCGAGCGCCACGAACAGTGCGGCACCGAGCATACCGACGAAGTAGAGCGCAGCGCGCGGCCCCGCGGCGTCGGTGGCGAGGCCAGCGAGCAGCAGCGGCGCGATCACGAGCGCGTCGGTGCTCATCGATTGCGTCGCGAAGACGCGGCCCTGCATCCCGGGCGGGGCGGTCTCGGAGAAGATCGTGCGCGCGCCCACGGGGGCGATGCTGAAGCAGATGCCGAGCAGCAGTGCCGCCGGCGCCGCAACGGCGAAGCTGAGGTCCAGCGTGGCCACGTTGAAGGGAGCGGCCGGGCTGAGGCGGACGAGCAGCACGAGCGCGCCCGCGACGCCCGCCAGCGACAGCGTGGCCGCGACGCTCGCGGCCAGCGCGACGCGGATCGCGTGCGATGCGCGTTGCATCGTCAGGGCGCGGTGCGCCCACGCGAGGCCCGCCGTGGCGCCGAGGCCACCGAGCAGCGCAAGCACGATCACCTGCGTCGCGCCGAGGTGCAGCTCGTCGCGGAGGTAGAACGGCAGCGCCACGCTGAGCGTCTTGGTCGCGATCTCAGCAAACGTGAGCAGGCCCAGCGCGTACGCGGCGCGGTGCTCGCCGCCAAAGTACGCGAACGCCTCCGACCACGCGGGGAGCCTGCGCACGCCGCGCACGAGCGTCGGCGCGGCGCGCAGGCGCAGCGCGAGTGCTCCGGCGATTAGCACCACCAGCGCGTACGCGGCGAGCGCCCCCGCGAGCACCCACGCCGTGCCGCCCGCGCGGTACAGCAGCGGCGCCAGCGCGAGCGCTCCGACGAGCTGGCCCAGGTGCTGCAGCGCGACCAGGCGCACGTGGACCCGCCCCACGCGGTCCGCCGACAGCGTGCGTACGAGCGACAGTTCAGCCGGCGAGAACACCTGAGATGCGGCCGAGTAGAGGAACGCGACGGCCACTGCTCGCTCCGGTTGGCCAGCCGCGACGAAGCCAGTGGCGATAGCGGCGAACCGCAGTGCAGCGCCCAGCGCCAGCGCGCGCGGCGGGCCGATGCGATCGATGAGCAGGCCGGCCGGCAAAGCCACCAACACGGAGCCGGCCAGCATCCCCGCGAGGATGCCGCTGAACCCCAGCGCGGGCGTCGATGTGCCGCCGGCCAGAAGCACCAGTGCGGCCAGGAACACGCCCTGCCCGACCTGACTCGTGAACCGCGACGTGAAGTAAGCGTGTCTCAGCAACGGACGAGTCTTTCGCCGGGCGCTCGCGTCGATGGGAGATCGGGCGGGACGCCCTGAGTATGACGCCTGGCGAGCTCGCCTGCCATCATCCACCCGCCCGATTTTCGGGGCGGCGCACGTGACGCGCCGCAGCTCCTGCCAGTTGTGGGACGATGACGGTGTGAGTGGACGGATCGCTACGACTGAACGGAACGTGATGGCGCACTCGCCGAGCGGGCTCGGGCGCATGCAAGTCGCACGGGAGGTCGGGCTGCTCGCGCTCGGTGTGCTCTGCTACTTCGTGGTGAGGGGGCTCACGGAGGGCGCCGCCGACACGGCCGTGGATAACGCGCAGGCACTCGTCGCGTTCGAGCGGCGGCTGGGCGTCTTCTGGGAGCCGCAGCTGCAAGAGCTGACCGACGAACGCGAGATGCTCGTCACGCTGCTGAACTGGACATACATCTGGGCGCACTGGCCGCTGATCACGCCGGTAGCGATCTGGCTGCTGCTCGGGCATCATCGAACGTACGTGGTGACGCGGAACGCCTTTCTCGTGTCGGGGGCAATTGGACTCGTGGTGTTCGCGTCGTTCCCCGTCGCGCCGCCGCGGCTCGCTGAGCTGGGCATGGAGGACACGGTCACCGAGCGGTCGAAATCGTACCGAGTGTTGCAGCCACCGGCGCTGGTGAACCAGTACGCCGCCCTCCCGAGCCTGCACTTCGGGTGGGACTTACTGATCGGGCTCGCGCTCTGGCGGAAGGCGAAGCCAGTGGCGATCCGCGCCCTGGGGGCGCTGGTGCCGGTCGCGATGGCGCTCGCTGTCGTGCTCACCGCGAACCACTTCCTGCTGGACGTGGTCGCCGGCGGGGCACTCGCGCTGCTCGGGTTGGCGCTCGCGCAGCACGCGCCGCGACTGCTCCGCGCGCGGTCGCTCGCGGCGGAGGGTATCCGATGAGCGCGCTCGTGGGCGCGCCGGCGGTGTTCGGGGCGTCGCCGCGCCTGCTGATCGTCGCGCATCGGGCGGCGAACGAGCTCGCGGCGCTGCGGCGCGCCGAGGCCACAGGCGTCGACCTCGTCGAGGCGGACATCTGGTACTGGCGCGGTCGCCTGGAGGTTCGCCACCTGAAGACGCTGGGGCGCGTGCCGCTGCTGTGGGACAAATGGCGGCTCGAGGGATCGTGGCGCCCACGGCTGCTGTTTGACGATGTCGTCCGCGCCGCGCAGCCGGCCACGGAGTTCATGTTCGACCTTAAGGGTCGCGACCGCGCGTTGCCGCCGCTGCTGCGCGCGACGATGGAGCGGCTCGCCGCCGGGCGGCGCTACACGGTCTCGTCGCAGTCCTGGCGGCTGCTCGAGCCGTTCCGCAGCCTGGACGCCGTGCGCGTCGTGCACTCCGTCGGCAACGCGCGGATGCTGCGCGCGTTGCCGCACTGGCTCGCGGGCGGGGCGGCCGCGGCGGTCGCGATCGACCATCGCGCGCTCACGCCCGCCCGCGCCGAAGCGCTGCGGCGCATGACGCCCACGCTGTTCGCCTGGTCGGTGAACGACGTGCGCCGGGCGGACGAGCTCGTCTCGTGGGGCGTCAACGGCATCATCAGCGATGCGTACACGCTGTATTGTGCACAAGCGACGGCCTAGCGTTCGAGCGGCCTCAGCGAACGCGGATCGTGCCGCGCATTCCGTAGGCCTCGTGGCCCGGCAGGTGACAGACGAAGCGGTACTCGCCGGGCGCGTCGAAGGTCACGATCGTGACCT
>CAMDBZ010000138.1 GCA_945889565.1 Thermoflexus hugenholtzii JAD2
AGCGGCGCACGGTGTCGAAAGCCACGAAGGTGAGCGCGTGGCCGAGATGGCCGACGTCGTAGGGGGTGATGCCGCACACGTACATGCGCGCGACGCCGGGCTCGATCGGCTCGAACGGCCGCTTCTGGCCCGTCAGCGTGTCGAAGATCTCGAGCAGGGGTGCGTCCTCCGCGCGGCGCGCGAGCGCGTGACGGGCATGGTAGCACGGGCTCCGGGCTGCACCGGCCCCGGCTTGCGCCGCCGCCGACAATGGAGCGCGCCCATCCACCAGCGTCTGGCCCGCGCACGCCGGCGTCGGCGCTCGGCGCGGCACGAACGAGGAGCAGCCATGGCCCTGGACGTGCACGCCACCCCGCTGAATCGCCCGCCCGCCGCGCCCGTCGACGCGGCGACGGCCGCGAAGCTGCTGCCATGGTCGTGGGCGGAGGCGCGGCTCGCGGCGGCGCGCACGTACGTGGTGTCGACGACGCGGCCGGACGGGCGCCCCCACGCGATGCCCGTCTGGGGCGTGTGGGTGGACGACGCGTTCTACTTCCTCTCCGAGCCGGGCTCGGTCAAGGCGCGCAACCTGCGCGCGAACCCGCGCTGCGTGGTGTCCACCGAGGCGGCGGGCGACGCCGTGGTGCTGGAAGGCAGCGCCGCGCGCATCCGCGGCGCGGACGTGCTCGCCGCCGCCGCCGCGGCGTACCGCGAGAAGTACGCCTGGGCGTTCGACGCCGAGGGCGAGTCGGTGCACGTGGTGCGGCCGACTGCCGCCTTCGGTTTCATCGAGCAGGCGGACTTCGACAGCACGGCGACGCGCTGGACATTCGGCGAGCGCGCGCCACGCGTGTAACGACCGGCGGGCCGGGCAGCGCCGCCAGCACCTCGACCCGCCGCGAGCCGCCGCCAGCGAGGAGACGCCGTGACCGCACCGCCGATTGACGCCGACGACCTGCCGGAGCGCATCGCCGACACCGCGGCGCAGCACGCGACGGCGAGCGTACCGCTCGCGACGCCGCAAGACACGGCCGGGGCGGTGCGTCGCGCACTCGAGGGGAACCGGTACGAGAGCGCCGCCGACATCGTCGTCGTGGACGGCGAACGGCTAGTGGGGCTCGTCGCGATCGAGGCGCTGCTCGCGGCGCCGGGCGACGTGCGGATGGCGGAGCTGCTGGACGGCGAGCCGGCGATCGTGGCGCCGGGCGTGCACCGGGAGGTTGCGGCGTGGCGCGCGGTGCGCCACGGCGCCGGGTCGATCGCGGTGGTGGACGCGGGCGGCCGCTTCCGCGGGCTGGTGCCGCCGCGGCGGCTGCTGGAGGTGCTGCTCGAGGAGCACGACGAGGACCTGTCGCGGCTGGGCGGCTTCCTGCACGACGCGGGCGTGGCGCGCGCGGCGAGCGAGGAGCCGCTGCGGCGGCGGCTGTGGCATCGCCTGCCGTGGCTGCTGCTGGGGCTCGTCGGCGCGGTGTTCGCCGCCGAGATCGTGAGCGCGTTCGAGGCGGAGCTGGCCGCGAACGTGACGCTCGCGTTCTTTGTGCCGGGCGTGGTGTACATCGCGGACGCGGTGGGCACGCAGACCGAGACGCTGGTGGTGCGCGGGCTGTCGATCGGCGTGCCGGTGCGGCGCATCGTACGGCGCGAGCTGCTGACCGGCGTGTGCGTCGGCGCGGTGCTCGCGGCGGCGTTCGTGCCGGTCGGCCTGCTGCGCTGGGGCCACCCCGACGTGATCGAGGCGGCGGCGATCGCGCTGTTCGCGGCGTGCTCCGTGGCCACGGTAGTAGCGATGGCGCTGCCGTGGCTGCTGCAACGGCTGGGCACGGACCCCGCGTTTGGCTCCGGGCCGCTGGCGACGGTGATCCAGGACCTGCTCTCGATCACGATCTACCTGGGCGTGGCGGCGGTACTGGTGGGCTAGCGCGGCTCCGCGAGCGGGCGGGGCGCGTGCGCGCGGGCCTGCTCCGGCACGCGCGGGATCAGCAGCGTGGTCAGCAGCATCACCGCCGAGAACACGAGGAACGCGGTCTCGATGCCGCCGGCGATGGTCGCGCCCTGCGCGCCGAAGAGCACGACGACCGCGATGCCGACGGTGCCGCCGAGCGTCATGAACATGCCGCGCATGCCGGCGATCGCGGCGATGCGGTCCGGCGCGAGATCGATGGCCGCGTTGTTCATCGCGGGGTTCGCCGCGCCGAAGGCGAGCCCGGCGCCCAGCGAGACCGCCGTCAGCCACGCCACGCTGTGCACGAGCTGGCCCGCAATCACCGGCTCGTGCAACCCGCGCGAGAACGCGAGCAGCACGAGCGACTGGCCGACGAGCCCGATGAGCAGCGGCCAGCGATAGCCGGTGCGCGGCAGCAGGAACGAGGCGGCGGCCGACATCAGCACCATCACGAGCGCGCGCGGCGCCATGATCCCGCCCGCCTGCGAGGCGCTCAGCCCGTACGCGGACTGCACGTAGTACGGCAGCAGGCTGAACACGCCCTGCCAGCAGACGCCGAAGAAGAACGCGATCGCGTTCGCGGCGATCAACCCGGGCTGGCGCAGCAGGTCCAGCGGCAGCACGGGCACGCGCACGCGTCGTTCCTGGCGCACCAGCAACACGCCCGCGACGAGCGCGAGCGCGATGGTGCCGCCGACGACGGTGGGGTCGGCGGCGCCGTCCTTGCGTGCGAGCTCGGTGAGCGCGTACACGAGCGCCGTGACGGCGAGCGCGATCAGGCCGATGCCCGGCAGGTCCATTGCCTGCCCGGCGCGGCGCGCGCCGCGCGGGAGCAACGCGATGCTCAGCACGCAGGCGGCGAAGCCGACGGGCACGTTGAACCCGAACGTCCAGCGCCAGCCGAAGTGATCGACGATCAGCCCGCCGACGGTGGGGCCGAGCACTGCGCCGAACGGCAGCACGGACGACAGATAGCCGATCGCGCGGGCGCGCTGCGTGCCGTAGCTGTCGCCGACAATGGTCATGCCCGCCGCGCCGAGGCCCCCGCTCGCGAGCCCCTGCAGTGCGCGCCCGATGATCAGCACGTAGATGTTCGGCGCGGCGGCGCACAGCGCGGACGACGCCGCGAACGCCGCGAACCCCAGCGCGTAGACGACCGTGGCGCCGAGTCGCTCTGACAGCCGCCCGACGACGGCCATCGCGACCACGCGGCCGATCATGAACATCGTGAGCACCCAGCCGCCCCAGCGCAGCGGCGCCGCGAGGTCGTCGAGCAGCTGCTGCAGCGACACGCCAACCATCGAGAACTGCATGACGAAGGTGAACTCAGTGATCGCGACGAGCGCGAACACGACGTGGCGGTGCACGACCGGGGTCGAGCGCCGGATGATCACGGCGCCGCGTGTGCGCGGAACCAGTCGACGGTGCGCGCGAGGCCGTCCTCGAGCGTCGTGCGCGGCTGCCAGCCCCAGCGCTCGCGCGCGCGCGTGCTGTCGAGCCAGATGCGCTGGATGTCGCCCGGGCGCTCGGCCGCGAGCTCGGGCGGGCGCGCGTAGCCGGTGAGCCGCGCGAGCACGTCGAAGATGGCGCGCGTGCTCGTGCCGTGGCCGGTGCCGACCAGACATGTGTCGGGCGGCGCGGTGGCGGCGCGCACGATCGCGTCGACGACATCGTCGACGTACACGTAGTCGCGCTGCTGGCTGCCGTCACCGAAGATCGTGACGGGCTCACCCGCGAGCATGCGCGCGGCGAAGATCGCGACGACGCCGGCCTCGCCGTGCGGGTTCTGCGCTGGGCCGTAGATGTTGCCGGGACGCACGACGGCGAGCGCGGTGCCGCTGCCTCCGAGCAGCAGCGCGAGGTAGCGCTCCGCCGCCAGCTTCGACGCGCCGTACACGGACTCCGGCGCGACGGGCGTGTGTTCGGTCACCGGGAGCGTGGCGGGCTCGCCGCAAAGCGCGCCGCCGGTCGACACGAAGACGAAGCGCTGCACGCCGGCGGCGACGGCGGCGCGCGCGAGCTGCACGGTGCCGAGCACGTTGGTGGCGATGTCCAGCTCCGGCTCGCGCATGGAGATCGCGACGGACGCTTGCGCCGCGAGGTGGTAGACGACGGCGGGGCGCGCCTCGGCAAGCGCGCGGGCCACGGCGTCGTGGTCGCGGATGTCGATGCGCAGGTCGTGCACGCCCGCCGGGAACGGCGTGCGCGGGGCGGCGCTGTCGAGCGCGACGACGGGCATGCCCTCGCGCACGAGGCGCGCCACGAGGTGGCCCCCGACGAAGCCAGAGGCGCCGGTGACGAGGGCGGTGGCCTGTGTGCCCAGGGGTGCTGCCATCCGTGGATGGTCGAGCGCGGCGTGCTTGGCGGCAACCCGCGCCCGGTGGCGCGCGAATCGGCCGAGTGCTAGGAGGGCACGAGGTGCAGCTGGCCGCTGGGCGGCGTGAGCCGGGCGCGGCCGCTGAGCAGCCGCAGCGCCGGCCGCGGGGCGAACTCCGCGACAGCCTGGGTGAGGCCGCTGTCGAGGGCGGCTTCGATCCCGCGCAGCGTGGTCGCCTCGGTGAGGAGCGAGGCGCTGTCGTCGGCGCGACGCGCGCGGGCGGAGGCGACGCGGCGCGCCTCGAGCGCGTACAGGTCGCGGTCGCGCAGCAGCAGGTGCTGGACATCGGCGCCGGTCAGGGCGAGCTCGAGGTCCGACTCGCCAGCGGAGGTGCGCACCTCGGCGCGCCCCGCGTGGGCATCGATGGCGACGCGCAGGCGCGCGTCGGCGGCGTCGCGCACGGTCAGCGTGACGAGGCGGCCGTCGTCGTAGCGCAGCTGCACCGCGAACGTCAAGGCGGTAGCGCGCGAGGCACCGGCGAAGGAGGCGATGGCCTCGGCGGGCTCGAGGGGGAGCAGCGCCGTGGCCGCGGCGACGGCGTCGCGCAGCAGCGCCTCGGGGCCGGCGGGGCCGGCCAGCGCGATCTCGAGCGCGCGCGGCTGCCAGCCGCTGTCGGCGGCGAGC
>CAMDBZ010000139.1 GCA_945889565.1 Thermoflexus hugenholtzii JAD2
CGGCTCGAACACCGTGCTGCAGGACGACCCGCAGCTGAGCGCCCGCCCCGCGGACCGGCCCGGGCCCGTGCACCAGCCGTGGCGCGTCGTCGTGGACTCCACCGGCCGCGTGCCCGCCACCGCGGCGGTGCTGCGGAGCGGCGATCGGCCCGCGCTCGTCGCGACGACCGCCGCCGCGCCGCCCGCATGGCGTGCCGAGCTCACGCGCGCCGGCGCCGAGCTGGTCGAGTTGCCCGCAGACGCTGGCCGCGTCGACCTCGCCGCGCTGCTGGCCGCGCTCGGGGCGCGCGGCGTGCTGACCCTGCTCGTCGAGGGCGGCGGCACCCTGCTCGGCACGCTCTTCGACCGGCGCCTCGTCCAGCGCGTCCACGCCGTGATCGCCCCGCTGATCGTCGGCGACGCCGCGGCGCCGCCCGCCGTCGCCGGGCGTGGCGCGCACGCCATCGCCGAGGCTGCCCAACTGCGCGACGTCCGCTCCTGGCGGCTCGGCGACGACGTGCTCGTGAACGGCCTCGTCGACTGGTCCTAGCGCCGTCGCCACGAGCGCGCTGGCGGCAGTGGGCTACGATGTCAGGCAGCAGCGGCCCGGCGGGCCGACCGGGCGGCGGAGACCCCGCAGGCGGCGAGGCAGGGGGCGGCGTGTTCACCGGCATTGTCGAGGAAGTCGGCACCATCGCCCGCCGTGACGGCGGCGAGCTCGTCATCGCCTGCGCCGTCGTGCTCGAGGACACGAAGCTCGGCGACTCCATCGCCGTGAACGGCGTCGACCTCACCGTGCGCACGATCGACGCCGCGTCGCTCACCTTCGATGTGATGCCGGAGACCTACCGCCGCTCTAATCTCGTCGAGCTCACGCCCGGCGCGCGCGTGAATCTCGAGCGCTCCGTCCGCCCCACCGACCGCCTCTCCGGCCACATCGTGCGCGGCGTCGTCGAGGCCACCTGCACCCTCGACAGCGTGACGCCCGAGGGCGATGCACTCGTGCTGCGCTACCGCACCCCGCCCGAGTACCTGCGCTACATCGTGATGAAGGGCCCGGTCTGCATCGACGGCGTGTCGCTGACGGTCATGGCCCGCGACGCAGAGTCGTTCTCCGTGTCGATCGTGCAGTACACGCAGGAGCACACCAACCTGCTCGCGCGGCGCCCCGGCGACCGCATCAACCTCGAAACGGACATCCTCGCGCGCTACGTCGAGCAGCTGCTCGACGCGCGCGAGCAAGAGCGCGCGGGCACAGCGCAGCAGACAACGCAGCAGTAGGACGCGGAGGCCGCAAGCATGGCATCGAAGAGTCGGCGCAGCACCACCATGGCGACCGTGGAAGAGGCGATCGAGGAGTTTCGCCAGGGCCGCATGCTCATCGTGATCGACGACAAGGATCGCGAGAACGAGGGCGACATCTGCGTCCCCGCCGATGCCTGCACCGCCGACGTGATCAACTTCATGGCCACCCGCGCGCGCGGCCTGATCTGCGTGCCGATGAAGGGCGATCGCCTCGACGCCCTCGGCCTGCCGCCGATGGTGGGGCGCAACACCGCGCCGCTCGGCACCGCGTTCACGGTCAGCGTCGAGGCGCGCGACGGCGTGACCACCGGCATCTCCGCCCCCGATCGCGCGCGCACAGTGCAGGCGCTGATCGACCCCGCCACCACGCCCGACGACCTCACGCGCCCGGGCCATATCTTCCCGCTGCGCGCCCGCGAGGGCGGCGTGCTGGTGCGCGCCGGCCAGACCGAGGCGTCGGTCGACCTGTGCGAGCTCGCTGGCCGCTACCCCGCCGCCGTCATCTGCGAGGTGATGAGCGCGAATGGCGAGATGGCTCGGCTGCCGGAGCTGCAACGCCTCGCGCGCCAGCACAGCCTGAAGATCGTCAGCGTGAACGACCTCATCGCGCACCGCTGGCGCAACGACATCCTCGTCGAGCGCGTCGCCGACGCCGAGCTGCCGACGCGCTTCGGGGACTTCCGGGTGATCGCCTACCGCACCAAGATCGACCTGAAGGAGCACTTCGCGCTGACGATGGGCGACCTGACCACAAACGAGCCGACGCTCGTACGCGTGCATGACGAGTGCGTGACCGGCGACGTGTTCGGCTCGCTGCGCTGCGACTGCGGCGAGCAGCTCGAGACCGCGCTCCACCGCGTCGCGGAAGCCGGCCGCGGCGCGATCGTATACATGGACCAGGAAGGCCGTGGCATCGGCCTGCACAACAAGATCCGCGCGTACCGCCTGCAGGACGGCGGCCTCGACACCGTCGAGGCGAACGAAGCGCTCGGCCTGCCCGCCGACAAGCGCGAGTACGGCATCGGCATGCAGATCCTCGTGGACCTCGGCGTGCGCAAAATGCGCCTCATGACGAACAACCCGACGAAGCGCTCCGGCCTCGAGGGCTTCGGCCTGGAGATCGTCGAGCGCGTTCCCATCGAAGTCGTGGCGAACCCGCACAACCTGCGCTACCTGCAGACGAAACGAGAGAAAATGGGCCACCTGCTGGACGTGGAGGAACGACTCTAAGTGCGCACGATCGAAGGAACGCTGGACGCCGCCGGGCTGCGCATCGCCATCGTGGTAGCGCGCTTCAATGAACTGATCACGGAACGGCTGCGCGACGGTGCGATCGCCGCCGCGCAGGAGCACGGTGTCGACGGCGATGACCTCGACGTGATATGGGTGCCCGGAGCATTCGAGCTGTCGAGCGCAGCGCAGCTGCTCGCGGACGGCGAGGAGTACGACGCGATCGTCTGCATCGGCTGCGTGATCCGCGGCGAGACGCCGCACTTCGAGTACGTTGCCGGTGAGGCCGCGCGCGGCATCGGCGAGGTAGCGCGAGAGAGCGGGCTGCCGGTAACCTTTGGTGTGATCACCGCCGACACGCTGGAGCAAGCGCAAGCACGCGCGGGCGGCACGGTCGGCAACAAGGGCCGCGAGGCGATGCTCGCCGCGATCGAGATGGCAACACTGTTCGCGCAGCTCGGCGGCGGCGAGTCCGATGATGATGACGACGCCGACTGAGCGCGGTCCGGAGCCGCGTTCAGCACTCGGCTGAGGCGCCATGGAGGGAGCCCACACATGGGTAAGGACGGACACCCGAGCGGCGGCGAGCCGATCGACCGCGCCGCCCAGGAATCGATCCGGCTGGCGCACCGTGCGCTGGACCGGTTCCCGGAGGTCGTGCGTCGCCACAAGTTCATCGCCGGCGGCGCCGCCATCTCGACGTCGCTGATCGTGCTCGCCGGCGTCGCGATCACCCGACGCATGCGCGCGGGCGAGAGCGCCGAGGAAGCGATCGCCTCGGTGACCGAGCAAGAAGTGCAAGGCCTCCGTGTCATCGAGCCGGCTCCACCGGTGGACACCGACGCGCCCGAGCCGCGCCCGACCGGGGCCCGCGCCTCGCGCTGACCCCGGACTGCACCCGCACACCGCGCCCTGGTGCACAATGTTTCACGTGAAACATGTGTGCTAGCCAGCCGCAAGCGCCGCGCCTCCCGCGCCGCATCGCGCACTGCGATCTGGACACGTTCTTCGTCGCCGTCGAGCGGCTGCGCGACCCGCAGCTCGTCGGCCGGCCCGTGCTCGTCGGCGGGCGCGGCCCGCGCTCGGTCGTGGCCAGCGCCTCCTACGAGGCGCGCGCCTTCGGCTGCCACTCGGCGCAACCGATGTCGCAGGCCCTGCGCGCGTGCCCGCAGGCGCTCGTCGTCTCCCCCGACTTCACGCGCTACCGCGCGGCGTCCGAGGCGTTCCACGCGCTGCTGCACAGCGCGTCGCCCGCCGTCGAGTCCGTTGGGCTCGACGAGGCGTTCGCGGACCTGAGCGGCATCGGCGCGGACGGCATGGGCGCGCGCGCCACCGCCCAGGCGATCCGCGCGCGCGTGCGCGCGGAGCTCGGCCTCGTGGTGTCGGTCGGCATCGCCGGCGGGCGCACGACGGCCAAGGTCGCGTCGGACCGGGCGAAGCCGGACGGGCTGCTCGACGTGCCGATCGGCGGTGACGCCGCGTTCCTCGCGCCCCTGCCGCTGCGCGAGCTGCCGCTCGCGGGCCCGCGGCTTGTCGAGCGGCTCGCCCTCGCGGGGGTACGCACGATCGGGCAGGTCGCGGCGCTCGACCCTGCATGGCTCGTGCGCCAGTTCGGCGCCGCGGGGCAGGCGCTGTCCGAGCGCGCGCGCGGCGTCGACGCGACGCCGGTGCGCGGCGTCCCGCGCGCCGCCGTCTCGGTCTCGCGCGAAGTCACGTTCGCCGAGGACGTGCACGACCGCGCGGTGCTCCATCGCGTGCTGGCCGGGCATGCCGAGCGCGTCGGCGCGGACCTGCGCCGCGCGAACCGGCGCGCGCGCACCGTCACGCTGAAGGTGCGCTGGCCGGACTTCACGACGGTGACGCGCAGCCGCACGCTCGCGCGGCCGGCGCAGTCGACGGCGCAGCTGCAGGCGGCGGGCCGCGCGCTGCTCGCCGAGCTGCTCGCGCGCGAGGGCGAGCGGCCGGTGCGACTGCTCGGCCTCGCGGCCACGAACCTCGTCGACGACGCGCTGCAGCTGCGGCTGGAAGAGCGCGCGACGCCGCGCGACGAGGAGCTCGACCGCGCCCTCGACGCGATCCGGGAGCGCTACGGCGGCGGCGCCGTACGTCGCGGCGCCGCGGGGCGCGGGCGGAGTTAACGCCGCGCGCACGCTGCGTTAACTCCGCCCGATCGCACCGCCGTTCACGCGCTCGTCGCCACCATCACTCCGCCAACCAGCGTGCAAGGGGCAGGGGGAGAGACGACCGATCCAGCAACTTCGCAAGACGCGACGCGCGGCTCGACGAGCAAGCTGTCGAGGCGCGTGCTCATCCAGGGGTCGGCGGTCGCCGCCGCCGCGCTGCTCTTCGACAGCACGATCGCGCTTCCGGAGCGTGGGGCCCGGGTAC
>CAMDBZ010000140.1 GCA_945889565.1 Thermoflexus hugenholtzii JAD2
GCTCGGGGCGTTCATCGCCTACTCGACGGTCTCGGCGCTGCTGGGTGAGCACTGGGCGTTCGAGGTGGGGCCGTACCTGTCGCCGTTCTTCGAGCCGTTGATCCGCCCGGGGTGGCTGCCGGACTGGTTCTCGCCGGCGCTCTTCATCCTGCCGGCGCCGCTCGCGTTCCGCACGACGTGCTACTACTACCGGCGTGCCTACTATCGGTCGTACTTCATGAGCCCGCCGGCGTGTGCGGTGCGCGAGCCCGCGGGGTCGTACTCCGGCGAGTCGCGCTTCCCGCTCGTGCTGCAGCAGCTGCATCGCTTTGCGCTGTACGCGGCGCTGGCGTTCGTGCCGATCCTGTGGTTCGGCGCGGTGCGCTCGTACTGGCACGACGGTGAGCTCGGCATCGGGCTGGGGTCGTTGCTGCTCACGGCGAACGCGTTCCTGCTGATGATGTACACGTTCGGCTGCCACTCGCTGCGGCACCTGGTGGGCGGCGGGCTGAACTGCTTCAGCTGCTCGGGCTTCCGGCAGACGCGACATCGCGTGTGGCGGTTCGTGACGATGGCGAACGTGCACCACCGGCTGTGGGCGTGGACGAGCCTGATCGGCGTGGGCGTGACGGACCTGTACATCCACCTGGTGGCGAACGACGTGATCACTGACCCCAACACGTGGGGCAGCTTCTAGCGATCGAGCGGGCAGGGAGGCCGAGGCGATGCCCGACTACGAGACGCACGAGTACGACGTGCTGGTGATTGGCGCCGGCGGCGCGGGCCTGCGCGCGGCGATCGAGGCCTCGGCGCAGGGCGCGCGCACGGCGCTGGTCTGCAAGTCGTTGCTCGGCAAGGCGCACACGGTGATGGCGGAGGGCGGCATCGCGGCCGCGCTCGGCAACGTGTACGAGCAGGACAACTGGCAGGTGCACTTCCGCGACACCATGCGCGGCGGCAAGATGCTCAACAACTGGCGCATGGCGCAGATTCACGCGCAGGAAGCGCCGGATCGCGTGCGCGAGCTCGAGCAGTGGGGCGCGCTGTTCGACCGCACCGCCGATGGGCGCATCCTGCAGCGAGACTTCGGCGGGCATCGCTACGCGCGACTCGCGCACGTCGGCGACCGCACGGGGCTGGAGATGATTCGCACGCTGCAGCAGCACGCGGTGCATCGCGGCATCGACGTGTTCATGGAGTGCACAGTGACGCGCCTGCTGAAGGACGGCGGCCCGGACGGCGCCGTCAGCGGCGCGTTCGCGTACTGGCGCGAGACGGGCCGCTTCGTGGTGTTCCGCGCGAAAGCGGTGGTGCTCGCGACGGGCGGGCTGTGCAAGGTGTACTCGATCAACTCCAACTCGTGGGAGGGCACGGGGGACGGGCACGCGCTGGCGACATGGGCAGGCGCGGACATGATCGACATGGAGTTCGTGCAGTTCCACCCGACAGGGATGGTATGGCCGCTCTCGGTGCGGGGCATCCTCGTGACGGAGGGCGTGCGCGGTGACGGCGGCACGCTGCGCAACACGAGCGGCGAGCGCTTCATGTTCCGCTACATCCCGCCGATGTTCGCGGCCGAGACCGCGGACACTGAGGCCGAGGCGGACCGCTGGTACAACGACAAGGTAAACGCGCGGCGCACGCCGGACCTGCTGCCGCGCGACGAGGTGGCGCGCGCGATCAACGCGGAGGTGAAGGCGGGGCGGGGTAGTCCGCATGGCGGTGTGTTCCTCGACATCGCGACGCGGCGCGACGCGGCGTACATCCAGCGGCGGCTGCCGAGCATGTACCATCAGTTCCGCGAGCTGGCGGACGTCGACATCACGCAGGTGTCGATGGAGGTGGGGCCGACGGCGCACTACGCGATGGGCGGGGTGCGGGTGGAGCCGGAGACGGGCGCGGCGACTGTGCCGGGGCTGTTCGCGGCGGGGGAAGTCGCGGGCGGTATGCACGGGTCGAACCGCCTCGGCGGCAACTCGCTGTCGGACCTCGTGGTGTTCGGGCGGCGGGCGGGGCTCGGCGCGGCGGAACACGCGCGCGGGCTCGGTGCGCTGCCGCACATCGACGGCGAGTCGCTCGAGCTGGCGGCGACGGAGGCGCTGGCGCCGTTCGACGGCGGGGGCGACGAGAACCCGTATACGATTCACCGCGAGCTGCAGGAGGCGATGCAGGCGCTCGTCGGCATCATTCGCACCGATGGGGAGCTCGCGCAGGCGCGTGCGCAGCTGGCGACGTTCCGCGAGCGCGCCCAGCGCGTGCGCGTGGAGGGCACGCGCCAGTACAACCCGGGCTGGCACCTGGCGCTGGACCTGCGGGCGCTGCTGACGGTGGCGGAGCTGATCACGCAGGGAGCGCAGGCGCGCAAGGAGAGCCGGGGCGGGCACACGCGGGACGATTTCCCGGGGCCAGATGCCCACTTCGGGTCCGTGAACCTGATCCAGCGGCAGCGCGACGGCGCGGTGGCGCTGCGCGAGGAGCCGTTGCCGCAGATGCCGGACGAGCTGCGCCGGCTGTTCGAGGAGGACTGAGATGCCGACGGCGCACCTGCGGGTCTGGCGCGGTGAGGACGACGGCGACTACCGCGAGTACGACGTGGAGTACAGCGAGGGCATGGTGGTGCTGGACGTGCTGCACCTGTTGCAGGCGACCGCGGCGCCGGACCTGGCGGTGCGCTGGAACTGCAAGGCTGGCAAGTGCGGCTCGTGCTCGGCGGAGGTGAACGGGCGGCCGCGGCTGATGTGCATGACGCGCATGCAGGTGTTCACGCCGGGCGAGACGATCGCGATCGCGCCGCTGAAGACATTCCCGCTGATCCGCGACCTGGTGACGGACGTGAGCCACAACTACGCGGTGGCGAAGCAGATGCCGGAGCTGGCGCTGGGGGCGCCGGCCGCGGACGGGGACTACCGCATGCAGCAGATCGACATCGATCGCATGCAGGAGTTCCACAAGTGCATCGAGTGCTTCTTGTGCCAGGACGTGTGTCACGTGATCCGCGATCACCCGGACAACCTCGACAAGTTCGCGGGGCCGCGGTTCTTCGTGCAGCTCGCGCAGGTGTCGATGCACCCGCTCGACGAGCATCCCAAGGGCGACACGGTGTCGCACGGCTTTGGGCTCGACTACTGCAACATCACGAAGTGCTGCACGGACGTGTGCCCCGAGGGCATCCACATCACCGACAACGCGATCATCCCGCTGAAGGAGCGCGCGATCGACGAGAGCTTCGACCCGATCCGCGCGCTGGGGCGCAAGCTGTTCGGTCGGGGGGACGGCCGCTCGCACTAGCTCGCCGGGAGCTGTCGACGGCCCTCCGGGCCGGGGGACCCGCCCGCCCGCCCTTGTTGCGAGGGGCTGCGCCCCTCGCGCTCCCCGTCCGGCGCGTAACTGGAACGCTTGACCACATCTGGCCCGCCCGCCCCTGTTGCGAGGGGTGCGCCCCTCGCGCTCCCCATCCGGCGCGTAGCTGGAACGCTCGAGCACTTCCCGTTCGCCTGCGCCGGTGCTGTCCGCCGCTCATCGGGTGCCGCCTCGCGGCGGCATGTCGCGCGGCGGTCGACGTTGCAGATGTGGGAGCGCGAGGGGCGCAGCCCCTCGCAACAAGGGCGGGCGAGTGGGTCCCCCGGCCCGGAGGGCCGTCCGCAACTACGGATGGATCATGTCTTCCGGGCGCACCCATGTGTCGAACTGCTCGGGCGTGACGAAGCCGAGCTTGAGGGCGGCCTCGCGCAGCGTCGTGCCCTCGTGGTGGGCGGTGTGCGCGACCTTCGCCGCCTTGTCGTAGCCGATGTGCGGGGCAAGCGCGGTGACGAGCATGAGCGAGGAGCGCATGAGCTCCTCGATGCGCGCGATGTTTGGGGCGATGCCGGCGCGCGGCCCCGAGCCGAGCAGGCGGATGTCGTTCGCGATCTTCATCAGCGAGGCGGCGATCGTCTTCAGCTGGCCCGAGAGCTCCACCTGCGCGTCGTGGGCGGCGAGCGACTCGAACTTGTTCGGCGCGGTGACGAAGGGCAGCGCGGTCAGGCGTGCGACCTCGGCCGCGACGCGCTCGCCGTACTCGGGGTGGGTGTTGAGGCCGGTGCCGACGGCGGTGCCGCCGAGCGCGAGCTCGTACAGGCGCGGGAGCGTGCCCTCGGCACGCGCGAGGCCGTTCGTGAGCTGGTGGACATAACCCGAAAACTCCTGCCCGAGCGTGAGCGGGGTCGCGTCCATCAGGTGCGTGCGGCCGATCTTCACGATGTCCGCGAACGCGGTGGACTTGGCCTGCAGCGCATCGCGCAGGTAGCGCAGGTTCGGCAGCAGCAGGTGCGTGACCTGCTCGGCGGTGGCGATCGCCATCGCGGCGGGGAACACGTCGTTCGAGGACTGCGACATGTTGACGTGGTCGTTGGGGTGCACCGGGTCCTTGGAGCCGAGCACGCCAACGAGCAGCTCGATGGCGCGGTTGGAGATGACCTCGTTGGCGTTCATGTTCGTCTGGGTGCCGGAGCCCGTCTGCCAGACGACGAGCGGGAAGTGGTCGTCCAGTGTGCCGTCGATCACTTCCTGGGCGGCGCGGCGAATGGCGTCGGCGCGCGTGGCGTCGAGCTTGCCGAGTTGCTCGTTGACGGTGGCGGAGGCGTGCTTGATCAGGCCGAGCGCGCGGATCAGCGGTCGGGGGAAGCGCTCGCCGCCGATCTTGAAGTGCTCGAGCGAGCGCTGCGTCTGCGCGCCCCAGTAGACGCTCGTGGCGACGTCGATGGGTCCGAAGCTGTCGCTCTCGATGCGCGTGGTGGTGGTGGTCGTGGTCATGGCCTGGCCCTCCCGGACGCCGTCCGCGCGGTCACGCGTGGCGTCGATGAACGAACGAGCGCGGGAACAGGTGGCACCCCT
>CAMDBZ010000141.1 GCA_945889565.1 Thermoflexus hugenholtzii JAD2
GGTCCCCAGCCAGTCGAGAGCGCGCTCATGCCGACCACTACGTCGATCCCCGGCCTCCCCGACCCGCCGGCTCCTGGCGCCTCCACGTCCGTCCATCGCTACCCCGAGCTCGAGCATCCGGACCCAGACCAGCGTGGCGAGCCGTTCAAGCGCGGCGCGGTGCCTGGCTCGCATACCACCGGCGTCGCGGGCGACGGCCACTGGTGGCGCTGGTTTAACCCACTGCGCTGGTTCGGCAAGACCGTCAGCTACGTCAGCGAGACCCGCTATTTCAACGAGTTTCGCATGGAGCGGCGGCCCCAGAACGACCGCTACGGCGACGAGCGTGCGGCCGCGACCGGCGAGCGCGAGGTGCGCCGCACCGGCAACGTCTGCTGGACCGTCGAGAAGTTCATCGTCAGCCGCCCCGTCGAGCTCGCGTACGACGAGCTCGTCCGCTACGAGATCTGGATGATCAACCTGACCCAGACGTCGTATTACTCGTTCGTCACCGGTGGCGGTGGGCAGGCCATCGATGTCGCGGCCGGCACGGCGACAGCGGGGCTCGAAGGAGCCGCGGTGAGCGCCACTGCCGCCGCCGGCGGCAGCGCCGCGGTCGAAGCCACAATGGCGCGTATCGCCGCGGAGCGCGCCGCGGGTGCAACCGTCGTCCATCTCACGCAGGCCGAGGTCTCAGGCGTCCTGGCGAACGCGACCGGCGTGGCCGCACGCGTGACTGGTCTCGCCGGCTGGGGCTTCCTGGTCTTCCAGGGCTCAACCGCCGCCTGGGTCGCCTGGAGCGGCGGTTCGGCGAACGCCGCCGGCGACAAGATCGCCGAGGGCTGGGAGTTCCACCGTCGCTACTGGGACGACCCGATTCAGGAAGACCGCGAGGAGTGGCGCGTCGTCGTGCCACCCCACCCCTGCAGTGAGGCCGAAGCCAGCACTGCGAAGCTCATCGCCGGGACTGACTTCACGCGCCAGATGCGTTGGTGGTTACTCGGCCTGCCGATCGGCGCGGTCGCGCTCGCCGTCGCGCTCATCGCGTTCGCCCAGCGTGGCGACAACACGGGCAGCGGCAGCGGCGGCGGCGGCGGCGGCGCCACCGCCACTGCGACTGCGACTGCCACAGCCACACAGCCCGCGGCCGCCGCCACGGTCGCTCCGCTGGTGGTGGGACAGATCAGCGCGGTGCTCGGCGACCCGAACGACGTCTCGACGACGTACTCCATCGCCGCGAGCGGCGGCGCGGGCCGCATCACGTATGAATGGACGCTCACGGTACAGCCGGGCCAACCGGACTGCGGTGGCAAGCGCATCTCCGGCAACACCGCAGTGTGGAGCCACAGCAACGACGCTCCGGACAGCTGCAGTCATCCGGCCACGGGTCACCCCTTTGTGATCACCGTCGTGGTGAAGGACGGCGTCAACCCGCCCGTGACTCGCACGTACGCGGGCACGACCTCGAACGGCGTGCCGAAGGCCCCACCGACGCAGTAGCGCTCACTTGCTCGTGCGTTGCGCCCACGGCATCGGTTCCCCGGACGCACGCAACGCAACGACCGCGGCGCCGGCCTCCACGATCGCGGCGATCAGCGCGACGTACAGCCCGTACTTCGCGCCGATGCTGCCCGCGAGGCCCCCCTCGACGCGCGGCAACGTCAGCCAGCGCAACACGATCAGCACCAGTCCCAGCGTCGCCGCGCCGGCGACCAGCGCCGCGGGCCCAACCGCCAGCGCCGGCAGCGCGACCTCCGACCGCCGCGCTACGAGGTACGCCCCGGCCGCGACCAGCAGCAAGATGCCCGCCCACGCCGCGAACCCGGCGTTCCAGCCGACCACGGATGCGCTGTAGAAGTCCGCCGGCCCGCTGTACCCCCACCACGGCAGGAGCCCGGACACGAACACGACCACCGCGGCCCCGACGATCACCCGGTCGAGCTGGCTGAACCGCTGCATGTCGAATCGCATCGCCTGCCCCTTCCTGAACGACCGTATCCTACGGCCCGCAACCCCGCCGTCCGCGTCGTGACGTCGCGTCACGGCCTCCCAATCGCGGGCGCTGGCGCTGGCGCGCAGGACTGCCCCGTTGCATCGTGCACGAGTCCGTCACACGTCACTGCGCGAAGGAGCGACCGATGCGCCTGCTACACGGCTTCGCGGCAGCAACACTACTCGCGGTCGCAACACTCACCGCGTGCGGCGGCGGCTCCGCTGACGACGCAAGCGAAGGCGACGAGGACACGCAACAGGCCTCGACGAACGCCGTCACGGTCACCGCGCGCGAGTTCTCCTTTGAGGCGAACCAGCAGACCGTGACCGCCGGCAAGGTGAACCTCACGCTGCACAACCGCGGCAGCATCCCGCACGAGCTGATCGTCGTGCGCACCGATCTCGCTGCGGACAAGCTACCCGTCAAGGATGGCACGGCGCAGGTCGCCGAGAGCGAGACCATCGACCACCTGCACGACGTGCGCGCCGGCGCGCGGCGCTCCGTTTCCACCGAGCTCACGCGCGGCGCCTACGTGCTGATCTGCAACATCCCCGCGCACTACCAGTCCGGCATGCACCTCGCGCTCACCGTCGAGTAGCGCTCGCGACGCTAGCGCTCACGCGCTTCGTCGCCGAGCGTGCCCGGCTCGTAGTACACGTGCCCCTCAAGTTCGGGGGGCCGATGCGCCTGCTCCGGCGCCACGTGGCCCGGAAAGTCGTGCGCGTACTGGTAGCCGGCGCCGTAGCCGAAGCGCCGCATCAGCGCGGTGGCCGCGTTGCGCAGGTGCAATGGCACTGCCGCGTTGCGCGTGCGCGCCACGTCCTCCGCGGCGCGTTCGTACGCGCGGTACGCCGAGTTCGACTTCGGCGCGCGCGCGAGATAGATCGTTGTCTCGGCCAGCGGCAGCCGCGCCTCCGGCATACCCAGCAGGTGCACCGCTTGCTGGCACGCTACCGCCAGCGGCAACGCGGCCGGATCGGCCAGTCCGATGTCCTCCGCCGCCAGCACCACCGCGCGCCGCGCCACGAACAGGGGGTCTTCCCCCGCCTCCAGCATGCGCGCGAGCCAGTACAGCGCCGCGTCCGCGTCCGAGCCGCGCACCGACTTGATGTACGCGGAGATCGTGTCGAAGTGCGCGTCGCCCGCACGGTCATACCGCAGCGTCGGATGCTGCGCCGCCGCCGCCAGCAGCTCCGGCGTCAACCGCATCACGCCCTCGGCATCCGCGTCCGCCAGCCCCGCCGCGAGCTCGAGCACGTTCAGCGCGGTGCGCGCGTCCCCGCCCGCAATCGTCGCCAGCGCGTGCAGCGTCGCGTCGTCTGCAACAATCGCGCGCGCGCCCAGGCCATGCTCGACGTCGGTCAGCGCGCGCCGCGCGATCGCGACGAGCTCCGCCTCGCCCAGCGCCTCGAGGCGGATCACGCGCGACCGCGACAGCAGCGGCGCCACCACCTCGAACGACGGGTTCTCCGTCGTCGCGCCAATGAGCGTCACCGTGCCGTCCTCCACGTACGGCAGTAGCGCGTCCTGCTGCGCGCGGTTGAAGCGATGCAGCTCGTCGATGAACAGGATCGTCGAGCGGCCGCTCGCGCGCCGTCGCTCCTGCGCTTGCTGGATCGCTCGGCGCAGGTCCGCCACCCCGGACGACACCGCCGACAGCTGCTCGAAGTGGCGGCGTGTGCGCCGCGCGATGATGCTCGCGAGCGTCGTCTTGCCAGAGCCCGGCGGCCCCCACAGGATCAGCGACGGCAGCTCGTCACGTTCGACCATGCGACGCAGCGGCCGTCCCGGCCCCACTGCCGCCATCTGGCCCACGAAGTCGTCCAGCTCGCGCGGCCGCATGCGCGCCGCCAGCGGCTCCGCCCCGCGCGGCTCCGCGAACAGCGACGGCTGCTCGCCCCCCGCATCGAAGGCATCCAGGCGCGGCCGCCGTGTACTCGCCATGCCACGAGTGTACGGGCCGCACGCCTCCGCTCGCGGCCCGCCCGGTGCGCAACGCGCGGCGCTTGAACCGCTCCTTATAATGCGCGTGGCCGCCAGCCCTGCGGCCGGCACGTCGGAGGAGGACCACCATGGCCACGCGCACAGACGTCGTCTCGGGGAAGACGTTCGACGACGAAAAGGGTGGCTTCAAGATCATGCATGAAGGCACCTGGTACTACTTCACGGACATCGGCAACCGCAACCGCTTCATCGGCAACCCCGCGAAGTACCTCTCGCCCGCCGAGCAGAAGACCTAGCCCGCCGCCTGGCGGGAGCCCTCGCTCGCCCGAGGCGCTGACCGCGCCTCGGGCTGCGGCACGCTCCGCCAGCCGCCAGCGTCCCATGCTCCGACAGCGCCCTCCCGCGCCGTAGCCGCAGCGCGCACTACAATCGATCCCGTGGATCGAACCGGTTGCCCGCGCGCGGCGCCGGAAGCGGAGGGCGCCATGACCGCCGTCACCAGCACCGCGTACGAGGTTGTGATCGGCCTCGAAGTCCACGTGCAGCTGCGCACGCGCTCCAAGATGTTCTGCTCCTGCTCCGCCGCGTACTTCGATGCGCCGCCCAACTCCCACGTCTGCGCGGTCTGTTTCGGCATGCCGGGCATGCTGCCCGTCGTCAACCGCCGCGCCGTCGACGCCACCATCCTCAGCGGCCTCGCGCTCGGCTCCACCATCCCCCCGCGCGCGAAGTTCGACCGCAAGAACTACCCGTACCCCGACCTCATGAAGGGCTACCAGATCTCGCAGTACGACGAACCGTTCTGCGTCGGCGGCGCGCTCGACATCGAGGTCGACGGCGTCCCGCACCACGTCCGGCTCGAGCGCATCCACCTCGA
>CAMDBZ010000142.1 GCA_945889565.1 Thermoflexus hugenholtzii JAD2
AGCCCGTCCGGCCGCTCCTCGATCTCCACGCCGAACGCCCGCAGCGCCCCCGCCGTCGCCGCCACGCGGTCCGACTCTTTCACGCGCAGCTCCGCCGCCTCGTGGATCAGCGTCTCCCCCGACGCGAGCGCCCCCGCCAGCGCCACCAGCGGCAGCTCGTCGATGGCCCGTGGCACGAGCGACCCGCCGACCGTCGTCCCGTGCAGCGCCGCCGAGCGCACGCGCAGGTCCGCCACCGGCTCGCCACCGCTCGTGCGCTCCGCGAGCAGCACGATGTCCGCGCCCATCGCGCGCAAGATGTCGATGAGCCCCGTGCGCGTCGCGTTCACGCCCACGCCCGTCAGCAGCAGCTCGGCGTCCGGGTGCAGCGTCGCCGCGACGATCCACGCGGCCGCCGTGCTGATGTCGCCCGGCACGACGACCGCCGTCGCCTGCAGCTCGCCCGCGGGCGGCGTGAGCGTCACGCGGTGCCGGCCGTCCGCGTCCGTGACCGCCTCAATGCGCGCGCCCATCGCCGCGAGCATGCGCTCGGTGTGGTCGCGCGACTGCACCGGCTCGACGACCGTCGTCGGCCCGTCCGCCGCGAGCCCCGCCAGCAGCAGCGCCGACTTCACCTGCGCCGACGCGACTGCCGTCTCGATGCGCTGGCCGCCGCGCAGCGGTCCGCCGCGCACCACCATCGGCGGTAGCGTGTCACCCCCCCGCGCGCGCACGTCCGCGCCCAGCGCACGCAACGGCTGCACGATGCGCCCCATCGGCCGCCGCCGCAGCGACGCGTCGCCCGTGAGCACCGCGAGCCCCGGCAGCCCCGCGAGCGCCCCTGCGAGCAGTCGGATCGTCGTCCCCGAGGGCCCGCACTCGTGCACGTCCGCGGGCTCGTGCAGCGCGGCGCGCCCCCCGCCCCGCACGCGCAGCCGCCCCCCGCCCAGCTCCTCGACCTGCGCGCCGAGCGCGCGCACGCAGTCGAGCGTCGAGCGCGTGTCCGCCGCGTCGAGGAAGCCCTCGATCAGCGCCTCGCCCTGCGCGAGCGCGTTGAACAGCAGCGCGCGGTGCGTCACGGACTTGTCGCCGGGAATCGCGATCGTCCCGCGCAGCGCCGCCGGGCGCCGCACCGTCACGCGGTCGGGCACTCGATCGGACAGCTCGCCTGCCGTCGTCGCGACCACGCGCGCTAGCCGCGATCGCCGCGCGCGCGCCGCTCCGCGTCATTCAGCCGCTCCTCCTGACGCTTCAGCAGCTCGCGCGCGCGCTCCATCATCGTCGGGCTCAGCAGCATGTCCATCATCGCGACCTCGGGGATCTGCTCGTACATCTGCTCGTCGATCTCGCGCCGCCCCACCGCGCCGCCTCGGAACGCGTCGTACTCGAAGCTCGATTCCGACAGCACGCGGAACAGCGCCCCCTCGTCCGTCGTGTCCTCCAGCTGCTCCTGCAGCACGCGCAGCTGCTCGCGGTAGCGGCCCAGCCAGTGCGCGATCTGCGCGCGGTTCGTGATCGCGATGTCGTGCGCCATCGTCGCGTCCGTGCCCGCGAGCCGCGTCGTGTCCCGGAAGCCGCCCGCCGCCAGCGTGGAGAGCTCGGGCCACGCCTCCGAGTCGCGCGTGAGCCGGAACAGCGCCGTCGCGACCAGGTGCGGCAGGTGCGAGATCGCCGCGACGTACGCGTCGTGCTCCGCCGCGTCCATGAACATCGGCTGCGCGCCCATCATCCGCGCGAGCCCCGACACCACCTCCACCGCGTCGCCCGCCGCCTCCCGCGTCGGCACGATCGCCCAGCGCGCCCCCTCGAACAGCGTCGCGTCCGCGGCGTCCGGCCCCGTCTCGGTCTTCCCCGCCATCGGGTGCCCGCCCACGAACGACACCGTCGGTGGCAACCACTGCCGCGCCCAGCGCAGCACCTCGGCCTTCGTCGAGCCCGTGTCCGTGACGATCGCGCCCTCCGCGAGCGCCGGCGCCATCTCCTCGAGCAGCTCGCGCATCGCCAGGATCGGCGTCGCGAGCACGACGAGCGACGCACCCTCGACGGCGCGCCGCGGGTCCGGCTCCGCGAGGTCGATCGCGCCGGCCCGCTCGGCCGCCTTCGCGTGATCGCGGAAGCTGTCCGACCCCACGATCTCGAGGTCCGCGCCCCCCGCCGACCGGTGCAGGCGCAGCCCGATCGACGCGCCGATGAGCCCCGTGCCAAAGATCGTGACGCGTGGCATACGAGCCCTCCCGGCGCGCTCTGCTGCGAGGGACGGTCCCCGTGCGCCGCTCAGCGGCGGCCCAGCACCAGTGTACGGCGCACGCCGCCGCCTAGCAGGCCGCGTCCGCCTCCCGCAGCCGCGCGAGGTCGCCCTCCGCCGGGCTGGCAGCACCCGCCTCCACGTCACTGTGCCGCTCGACGAGTGCCACCACCGCCGTGCGCGAGCCCGTCTCCCGCAGCAGCGCCGCGCCCAGCCGCGCGTGGTGCTCCAGGCGCCACAGCGCCCCGCGCAGCCCGCCCCCCTGCGCCCGCGCGAAGCGCTCGCGCGCTCGCGCGCGCACCGCCCCCAGCAGCACGAACGCGATCCGCTCCCAGTCGCGCAGCCGCCCCTTGCCCACGTCGTGCAGCAGCGCCGCCGCCAGCAGGTCGTCCGACGACGGCGCACGCGCCTGCAGCCACAGCACCATGTCCATCGAGTGCCGCCGATCGCGCGGGTCCATCGCCGCGAAGAGCTGGAACTCGGAGTCGCTCAGCAGCTGGCGCACGAGCCGCGCCTCGTCAGGCTGGAGCGCGGGGCGCAACCCGCGCAAGAACTGCGCCGCGCGGTAGCGCGGGCTACGCCGCACGCAACCCTCCGCTGGTCTCCGCGAACAGCCGCAGGAAGAAATCGATCAGCGGGCTCATCACCGTGAACAGCGGGTTGTACTGGCCCGCCGTGAGATACGGCACCAGGAACAGCAGCAGCAGCACGCCCGGCCCCCACGCCTCGTAGCGCGCGACCACGCGCCCAATCTCGGGCGGCAGCAGCCCCGTCGCCACGCGAAAGCCATCGAGCGGCGCGAGCGGCAGCAGGTTGAAGACGGCGAGCAGCACGTTGAGCAGTACGATCGTGCCCAGGAACAGGCCGAGCAGGTTCGTCGCAGATGACGTCCACACCTGCGCCGCCACGTCCGCGAGCCCCGGGCTGATGAACGGGTGGAAGAACGGCACCGCGCCGGTCTTGATCGCAATGCCCGCGATCCCCGCGATCGCCAGGTTCGTCAGCGGCCCCGCCGCCGCGACCAGCACCATGTGCAGCCGCGGATTCGCCACCGAGTTCGGGCTCACCGGCACCGGCTTCGCCCATCCAAACCCCACGAACAGGATCAGCGCCGACCCGATCGGATCGAGGTGCGCGCGCGGGTCCAGTGTCAGCCGGCCCGCGCGCCGCGGCGTGCGATCGCCCATGCGATCCGCCACGAACGCATGCGCCGCCTCGTGCAGCGCCAGCCCGAGCACCATCGACACGAGAAAGGCAGCGATCAGGATCAGGAACGCCGCTGGCTCCGACCCGAGGACCGAGAAATAGCGAAGCAGCACGTGAACAGCATAGATGGGCGATCCGTTTGACACATCCCGCGGCCCGTCCGGTATCGTGACTGCGCTCGCCACGCGAGCGATCCGCATGCCGGATACGCGGGGGTTCCGGTAGGCACACGCGAACGCACACGACGCCACAACGGCGTCGTGTGACCTGCTGTGACTGCAGAGGTCCCCCATGAACCATGCGAGCCGTGCGCAACGGGCGCTGGTACCACTGGTAAGCCTGGCGATCGCCGCGCTCGTGCTCACCGGCGTGGCGCTGCTGCGCGCACGCGACGACGGCGCCGCGCCTCCCGCGGGCCCCACGCTCGTGCTGGCCGAGTTCGGCAACACCGTCGACCGTATCGTCACCGCGCCGGCGGAGCAGCCGGACACGCGCACGCTCGTCGCAAGCGTCGAGCACGTGGCGGGCTGGGGCAGCAACCCCTCGCCGCAGGCCGCGGGCACACTGGTTGCGTTCACCGTGCTGCCGCCGGGCGCGATGCCGCAGCGCGACTCGCCCGCCGAGCTGCGCCTGCTCGACGTCGCGACGGGCGCGCTGCGCACGCTCGCCCGCGATGCGGACCTGCTCGTGCCGCCGCTGTTCGACCAGGCCGGCGCGGCGCTCGTCTACCGCGCCAGCAGCGCGGGCGGCCAGCAGGCGCTCGTGCGCGTCGACCTCGCCAGCGGCACGCTGCGCGTGCTGCACCGCGCCGAGTCCGCTTTCGGCAACTTCCCCGTCGGCTTCGCCGCAGACGGCGCCCTCTTGTTCGCGAGCCTCTCGACCGCCGGTACGGACCTCTACCGCGTGCGCGCCGGGGAGCCGCCCCAGCTCTTGCTGCACGCCTCCGACCAGATCGCTCGCGACTGGCGGCTCTCGCCGAACGGGCGCGCCGTGTCGTACCTCGCGCCGGAGCTGCTCGCGGAGCGCGTCGTGCACCGGGTGCAGGTGCTCGAGCTCGGCCGCGACGGCGCGACGCGCGCCGCGACGTCCCCCGGCGCGGGCGAGCCCAACGAGCACTTCGCCCCCGTGTGGACGCCCGACTCCGCCGCGCTCACGCTCGGCCGCGAGGCCTACCCCCAACGCCGCGCCGCTGCCGTCACCGTCCCCGTCGACGGCAGCGCGAGCCGCGCGCTCGCCGCGCCCGCCAGCGGCTTCGACGTGCCCCTCGGCTGGAGCCCCGACGGCCACTGGCTGGCCGCGCGCTCCTTCGACGGCGTCTCGGCCAACCAGCCCGGCACCGAATCGATGGTCGTGATCTCG
>CAMDBZ010000143.1 GCA_945889565.1 Thermoflexus hugenholtzii JAD2
CGCCGATCCTCGACAACGAGCAGCTGGCGCGGCTGGTCGCGCTGCGCGACGACCCGCTGTTCCGCACCGAGGTCCTGCACACGCTGTTTCCCGTACACGATGGCCCCGCGGCGCTCGAAGGCGCGCTCGACGACCTCTTCGTGCGCGCCGACGCCGCCGTCGACGGCGGCGCGAAGATCCTCGTGCTCTCCGATCGCGGCGTCGACGCGGAGCGCGCGCCGATCCCCGCGCTGCTCGCCGTCGCGGCCTTGCACAACCACCTCGTGCGGGAGCAGAAGCGCACGCAGGTCGGCCTCGTTGTCGAGAGCGGCGAGCCGCGTGAGGTGCACCACTTCGCGCTGCTCATCGGCTACGGCGCCGGCGCCGTCAACCCGTACCTCGCGCTCGACAGTCTCACGCGGCTGCAGGAGGACGGCTACGTGCCCGCCGCGCTGGATACGGACGAGGCGCACAAGCACTACCTGAAGGCGATCAGCAAGGGCGTCGTCAAGGTGATGTCCAAGATGGGCATCTCTACCGTCCAGAGCTACCGCGGTGCGCAGATCTTCGAGGCGATTGGGCTCGGCACAGAGCTCGTCGATCGCTACTTCACCAAGACCTCGTCCCGCATCGGCGGCATTGGGCTCAGGGAGGTCGCAGCCGAGGCGCTCGCGCACCACGCGCGCGCGTTCCCGCGGCAGCAGGGCGGCGTGCACGAGCTCGAGTGGGGCGGCCAGTACCAGTGGCGCCGCGATGGCGAGTACCACCTGTTCAACCCGGAGACGGTGTTCCGGCTGCAGCACGCCACGCGTTCCGGCCAGTTCGCGATCTTCAAGGAGTACGCGCAGCTCGTCGACGAGCAGAGCCGCCAGCTCGCCACGCTGCGCGGGCTGTTCGAGCTGCACCCCGCGGGCGCGTCGATCCCCATCGAGGAGGTCGAGCCCGCCGAGGCGCTGTTCAAGCGCTTCAAGACCGGCGCGATGTCGTACGGCTCGATCAGCGCCGAGGCGCACGAGACGCTGGCGATCGCGATGAACCGCATCGGCGGCAAGAGCAACACCGGCGAGGGCGGCGAAGACCGCCGCCGCTACACGCCTGACCCAAACGGCGACTCGCGCCGCAGCGCGATCAAGCAGGTCGCCTCCGGCCGCTTCGGCGTGACGAGCGAGTACCTCGTGCAGGCCGACGAGCTGCAGATCAAGATGGCGCAGGGCGCGAAGCCCGGCGAGGGCGGGCAGCTGCCGGGCCACAAGGTGTGGCCGTGGATCGCCGCGGTGCGCAACTCCACGCCCGGCGTGCCGCTGATCAGCCCGCCGCCGCACCACGACATCTACTCGATCGAGGACCTCGCGCAGCTGATCCACGACTTGAAGAACGCAAACTCGCGCGCGCGCATCAGCGTGAAGCTCGTCGCGGAGGTCGGCGTCGGCACCGTCGCCGCCGGCGTCGCGAAAGCGAAGGCAGACGTCGTGCTGATCAGCGGGCACGATGGCGGCACCGGCGCCAGCCCGCTCACCTCGCTCAAGCATGCGGGCATCCCGTGGGAGCTCGGCCTCGCCGAAACGCAGCAGACGCTGGTGCTCAACAAGCTGCGCGACCGCATCCGCGTGGAGGTGGACGGCCAGCTGAAGACCGGCCGCGACGTGATCATCGGCGCGCTGCTCGGCGCGGAGGAGTTCGGCTTCGCCACTGCGCCGCTCGTCGTCATGGGCTGCGTGATGATGCGCGTGTGTCATCTCGACACTTGCCCCGTCGGCATCGCCACGCAGAACCCCGTGCTGCGCGAGCGCTTCGAGGGCCAGGCGGAGCACGTGGTCAACTTCTTCCGCTTCATCGCGGAGGATGTGCGCGGCTACATGGCGCAGCTCGGCGCGCGCACGTTCGACGAGCTCGTCGGGCGCTCGGACCTGCTCGACATGCGCCCCGCGATCGACCACTGGAAGGCGCGCGGCCTCGACCTGTCCGCGATCCTCTACCGCCCCGATGTCGGCGTCGACGTCGCCACGCACTGCGTCACGACGCAGGACCACGGCCTCGACACCGCGCTGGACCACGAGCTGATCCGCCTCGCGGCGCCCGCGCTCGAGCGCGGCGAGCCGGTGCGCATCGAGCTGCCGATCCGCAACGTCAACCGCACCGCCGGCACCATGCTCGGCTCCGAGCTGACCCGCCGCTACGCGAACACCGGCCTGCCGGACGACACCATCGACGTGCACTTCACGGGCTCCGCCGGCCAGAGCTTCGGCGCGTTCCTGCCGTCCGGCATCACGCTGCGGATGGACGGCGAAACCAACGACTACGCGGGCAAGGGGCTTTCCGGCGGCAAGCTGATCGTGCGCCCCGCGGCCAGCGCGACCTTTGTGCCGGAGGAGAACATCATTATCGGCAACGTCGCGCTGTACGGCGCGACCGGCGGCGCGGCGTTCTTCCGCGGCATCGCCGGCGAGCGCTTCGCGGTGCGCAACTCCGGCGCCGTGGCAGTCGTGGAGGGCACCGGCGACCACTGCTGCGAGTACATGACCGGCGGCCGCGTGGTCGTGATCGGCCGCACCGGGCGCAACTTCGGCGCGGGCATGAGTGGCGGCGTCGCCTACGTGCTCGACGTCGATGGCGACTTCGCGCAGCACTGCAACCGCGAGATGGTGGACATCGAACCGCTCGACGAATGGGAGGATCTGGACCTCGTGCGCGGCCTGCTGGCGCGCCACCACGAGTACACCGGCAGCACCGTCGCCGCCGCGCTGCTCGCGGACTGGCCCGCCGCCGCCGGCCGCTTCGCCAAGGTCATGCCGCGCGAGTACCGTCGCGCGCTTGCCGAGCTCGCTCGGCGCGTCGCCGAAGACGCGCAGCACGCCACCGTGGCGCCTGCACTGACGGCGGGCGATGCCTAAGCCAAGCGGCTTCCTCGAGTTCGGGCGCGAGACGCCGGCACGCCGACCGGCCACCCAGCGCGTCCACGACTGGCTCGAGGTCTACGAGCAGTTCCCGCCCGACCACCTGCGCGACCAGGCCGCGCGTTGCATGGACTGCGGCATCCCCTTCTGCCACCAGGGCTGCCCGCTCGGCAACATCATCCCGGACTGGAACGACCTCGTGTACCGCGACAAGTGGCGCGAGGCGATCGACCGCCTGCACGCCACCAACAACTTCCCGGAGTTCACCGGCCGCCTCTGCCCCGCCCCCTGCGAGGCCGCGTGCGTGCTGGGTATCAACCAGGACCCCGTCACCATCAAGCAGATCGAACTGACGATCATCGAGCACGCGTACGAGGCGGGCTGGATCGAGCCGGAGCCGCCCGCCGTGCGCACCGGCAAGCGCGTCGCCGTGATCGGCTCGGGCCCCGCCGGCCTCGCCGCCGCGCAACAGCTCGCGCGCGCCGGCCACAGCGTCGTCGTGTACGAGCGCGACGACCGCATCGGCGGGCTGCTGCGTTACGGCATCCCCGACTTCAAGATGGAGAAGCAGTTCCTCGATCGCCGGCTCGAGCAGATGGCCGCCGAAGGCGTTGAGTTCCGCACCTCGATGCACGTCGGTGCGGGCGTCGACGCGGGCGCGCTCGCGTCCGAGCACGACGCGGTGCTGCTCGCCGGCGGCGCGACCGCCGCGCGCGACCTCGACGTGCCGGGCCGCGAGCTCGCCGGCGTGCATTTCGCGATGGAGTACCTGCCGCTGCAGAACCGCCGCAACGCCGGCGACGAGATCCCGGAGCCGGCCTTCATCAGCGCCGCGGGGAAGCGCGTGATCATCCTCGGCGGCGGCGACACCGGCGCGGACTGCCTCGGCACCGCCCTGCGCCAGGGCGCGGCCGAGGTGCTGCAGTACGAGCTGCTGCCGCGCCCCCCCGACGATCGCCCCGCCGACACGCCGTGGCCGACCTGGCCGAACATCTACCGCGTCTCCTCCGCGCACGAAGAAGGCGGCGTGCGCGATTACAGCATCCTCACCAAGCACCTCTCCGGCGAGGACGGCGCGCTCCAGCGCCTGCACGCGGTCCGCGTCGAGTTCGTGCGCGAGGACGGCCGCCAGGTGATGCGCGAGGTGCCCGGCTCCGAGTTCGCCGTCGAGGTCGATCTGCTGCTGCTCGCGATGGGCTTCGTCGGCCCTGAGCGCACCGGCATGCTCGAGCAGCTCGGCGTGCGCCTCACCGAGCGCGGCACCGTCTGGGCCGACGAGCGCAAGATGACCAGCGTCCCCGGCGTGTTCACCGCCGGCGACATGACGCGCGGCCAGTCGCTGATCGTCTGGGCGATCGCGGAGGGCCGCAGGGCCGCGCGCCACATCGATGCGTACCTCATGGGCGAGAGCGCGCTGCCGGCGCCGCTGTAGTCCTCGACCAGGCCTATGGCTTGCCCGTCATGCCGACGCAGTACAGCGCGGTCAGGTTGTTCAGCCGCCCCTGCGCGCAGCCCGCGCCGAACTCCGTGAACGACGTGTCGAGGATGATCGCGCGATGCGGCGGGCTGTCCAGCCACTGCTGGACGAAGCGCGCCGCCTCGCTGTCCGCGCTGGGCGATCCGCTGATCGAGTGCGCCGCGAGCACTTCGCCGACCCACGAGCTCGGGTAGCCCACGCGCTGCGCCCGGTCCCACGGCTCGCCGTCCAACGTGTGCGAGAGCTGCTGCGCATCGCGCACGCGTGCGATGTACGCCTCGGACGCCGTGTACAACGCCTGCGCTTCGCGCAGCGTCGGCAGGCCGCGCGACTGTCGCTCGCGGTTGATGCCCGCGGCGATGGCACGGCTCAGCTGCTGCTCGAAGGGCGCGGCAGCGGGCGGCGCCGCCG